>CAKZUS010000190.1 GCA_937921805.1 uncultured Granulosicoccaceae bacterium | reverse complement strand
CATGGCGAAAAGCTCTGATGCAAATCCCAGCTCACCCAGTACGTAGAACAAGTTGCGCTCACTCAGGCTGCGGCGCTCGTTGTCCTGGACTCCTTCAGGTCGGACGAACATGCACTTGAGGGCCAAGCTGGTCGTTGTGTCGCAAGAGACGCCGCGTAATGCCACGAGATTTGGCTCTTGCGCCAGGCGCGGTGTGGTGTCGCGGTTGTATCCGAGTATAGACATGTGGTCTGAGCGAGTGGTCTCGCCGATCACAAAGACCATTAGCACGTCGTTCATCGGCACGATGGGGTCATAGCGGAATGCCTCCGCGGGGTTCACGAGGTCTAGATTTTCGGGCGTAAACTGCTCGAAGGCGTAGACGACTGAGGCGGTAATCCAGTTTGTGGGGAGATAAGCATGGGCAACAATGCCGCTAATGCTGGCTGTATAAGCGTTGTTCTCGCGGGCTTGGCGCTTAGTGATTTGTTCGATGCCGTTGAGCGATAGAGCCGCGATGAGCACCGCACAAATCAAAAACACTGCTTGCATTGCACCGTGACGTAGCCACGCAAAGCGTCTGCGCGACGTAGTAATCGGGGCTAGGGCGATTAGTATGGCTGGGAGTATCCCTACTACAGTCACCCACATCAGCATTTTCACCCCGATGGATTCTGCTGACAGCTCCGCCTCGTGTGTATTAAATACCGCTGCAATAATCCCATAGCCAATAATGGTATGAAAGACAATCATGTAGTAGCTGGCGGTGGCTGAGGCGATCACGATGAAAGCCGCAAAGGCCTTGTAGAGCTTTCGCCCTAGCCATGACAAAACGCACAGTAAGCTCATCACGATCGCCATCATCGCCACTGCGCTCAACAGCGCAACCAGTATGTTCTCCACGCCGTTGTTGAGCCAGAGGCTATAGGCGTTAAGGAGTCCCCCGACATATACAGCGATGAGTAAACTCAAGGTCGAATGCCGCAGAGCAAAGCGCGGCGAGGAAGGCAGCATTTGTTGACGAGGGTAATAAAGGTAGTGCTGAGTATTTTATATTTGGCATAAAATTCAGACAAGGGCTGGTTAGTGCTCTGGCAGTTAACCAATATGGCTTCGGTCCTGCTGCAGCCACAGACCGTGCGCTCGAGCGACTCAAGCACCGACTACGCGATGTCTCTCGTCTCTCGTCTCTCGTTGAAGAGCGCACCTACCTGTGTGATCAGGCATTGTTGATGGACTCTCTGACTTAGTGACGCTGACAATAAACGCAGATCGCTAATGCAGGAGCACTCTTCAAACGGTGCTGCGTACTGCTTGATCAGCATAGGCGGTGTCCTTAAGATGGGCGAACGTATTGCATCACCGCGAGCCAGCTATGTCCGCCACTGTATTTACGGGCACGATGCCCGCACTCATGACTCCCTGCACTCACGCGCGCACCCCCGACTACGATGCCTTGGTAAAGAAAGGGCGCGAGTTGATGGACGCGGGCATGTCGGCGTTGGTCTATTGTGGCTCGATGGGCGATTGGCCACTGCTCACAGACGCACAGCGGATGCGGGGCGTGGAGCGTTTGGTCGAGGCGGGTTTGCCGGTGGTGGTGGGCACCGGCGCGATCAATAGCCAGTCTGCCGTGGCGCATGCGCAGCACGCGCAACAGGTGGGGGCTGTGGGCTTGATGGTGATTCCTCGGGTTTTGTCGCGTGGCAGCTCGCCAGTGGCGCAGAAGCACCATTTTAAGGCGATCTTGGCGGCGGCCCCCGATGTGCCCGCGATTATCTACAACAGCCCCTACTACGGCTTTGCGACCCGCAGCGAGTTATTTTTTGCGCTGCGGGCTGAGCACCCGAATTTGGTGGGCTTTAAAGAGTTTGGCGGCAAGGCGGATTTACGTTATGCGGCCGAGACGATCACGGCGCAAGACGAGAGCGTGACGCTGATGGTCGGCGTGGATACTGAGGTGTATCACGGTTTTGTGCACTGCGGCGCGACGGGGGCGATTACGGGTATTGGGGTCGCGCTGCCTAAAGAGGCTTTGCTTTTAGTTAGCTTGTCACAGCGTGCGGCGCAAGGCGACGTCGAGGCGCGCGCGCGGGCGAGAGAGCTAGAAGAGGCGATGGCAGTGTTGGCAAGCTTTGATGAGGGGCCAGATTTGGTGCTTTTCTACAAGCACTTGCTGGTGCTCAATGGCGAAGACGAATACCGCCTGCATTTTAACGAGACGGATGCGCTGAGCGCGGCGCAGCAGGGGTACTGTGAGCAGCAATACGCGCTATTTCGGCGTTGGTTTAGTGATTGGTCAAAACAAGGTGGAGTGGTGGCGCAATGCATGTCATAGACAGTCACACGGGCGGCGAGCCGACGCGGGTGGTTTTTAGCGAGGGGCCGCAGCTGGGTGATGGTCCCTTGAGCGCGCGCGCAGAGCAGTTGGCGACGCAACATCGGGCATGGTATCGCTCGGTGCTGCTCGAACCGCGCGGGCAGGTGGCCATGGTCGGGGCCTTGCTCGTCGAGCCGACAGATGTGCGCTGCGTGACGGGGGTGATTTATTTTGACGTCGATGCCGTGCTGGGCATGTGCGGCCACGGCACGATAGGGCTGGTGGTGACGCTGGCGCATGCGGGCCACATTGGCCCTGGTACGCACTATATTGAAACCCCTGTGGGGGTCGTAGAGGTGGCGCTGGCTGAGGATCGCCACACGGTAACGGTGACCAATGTTGAGAGCTATCGCAGTCAAGCGAAGGTCGCGGTCGATGTGGCAGGACTGGGCACGGTCAGCGGCGATGTGGCCTTTGGTGGGAACTGGTTTTTCTTGGTCGATCCTAGCCCGGTCCCTGTGCAAGCGAGCCATATTGCGTCGCTGACGCAGGCGACGATAGCGGTGCGCGAGGCGCTAGTTGAGCAAGGCATTGCTGGTGAGAACGCCGGGGTGATTGACCATATTATTTTCTATGGCCCCTCCCCGAGTGCGCACAGCAAGAATTTTGTGCTCTGTCCCGATAATGCCTACGATCGCAGTCCCTGCGGCACGGGCAGTTCGGCGCGGCTGGCATGCTTGGCGGCAGAGGGGCTGCTGGCACCCGGGCAAGAGATTGTGCTGGAGAGCGTGATCGGGAGTACCTATCGCTGCTCGTATCGATTGGGCGAGCAGGGCCGGGTGGTGCCGTCGATTACAGGGCAGGCGTATGTGATGGCGCAAAGCCATTTGGTGTTTGCAGAGCAAGACCCGTTTCGTGCGGGAATTGAGCTGGCGCACTGATGCCCGCATCGCCGGGCGTACTGGTTATCGGGGCGGGCATTATTGGCGTCAATATCGCTCTGGCTTTGCAGCGCGCTGGGCATCAGGTGACCGTACTCGATCGAGAGGGCGTCGCAGCAGGAGCCTCACAGGGCAATGCGGGGGCGTTTGCTTTTGCCGAGATTGAGCCGCTGGCAGCGCCGGGAGTGCTGCGCAAGGCACCGAAATGGCTGTGTGACCCGCTGGGGCCGTTGTCGATTCCCCCTGCCTATGCGCTGACTATTGCGCCGTGGA
>CAKZUS010000189.1 GCA_937921805.1 uncultured Granulosicoccaceae bacterium | reverse complement strand
GCCGCAGAAAATTACCTGGAAGCGACGCGACGCCCAAGACACAATGCTACAACTGCCCTATGGGGCACTGCAGACACTACACATCGAGCAGCAAGATACCCATCGCCATACCGTGCATAGCTGGCACGCCCCCGCGCTCGGTCATCTGGCCGTGCAAATCAGTACTTTCGGATCGACGACGGTGCACCTGCGCCTAACGACATTTCGCTGGTACTAGCGCGCAGCACTAGCGCAACACTTGCGCATGGAGCGCAAAGCGCTGACGAAGCTGCGCCTGTGCGTTCAAGTCGATATCCGCCACAATCACCCCTTCGCCGTCGCCCTGCTGCGCCAGCACGACTCCCATGGGATCAATAATGCAGCTCTGCCCCCAGGTCTCACGCCCCGCATCGTGCTTGCCCACTTGAGCTGGAGCGATAACAAAGCATTGATTTTCAATAGCTCGTGCACGCAACAAGGTCAGCCAATGGGCCTGCCCTGTCGGTCGGGTAAATGCTGCCGGGATAGCCAAAACCTGCGCGCCGCGCTGGCGCAGTGTCTGGTACAGGGCCGGAAAACGCAGATCAAAACAAATGCTCAAGCCCAAAACACCACAGGGGGTCTCTGCACAGACGACGCGCTGTCCTGCAGTCGTCGCCGCTGATTCTAGATAGCGCTCGTGCGCGCTCACCTCGACATCAAAGAGATGGATCTTGTCGTAATGCGCAGCACATGCGCCGTTGGCATCAAAAAGCAGAGCGCGCTGATACGGCAGCAGGGGAGTATCGACCTCGTCGACAATCGGGTGCGACCCCACCAAGATCCATAGCCCATAGGCCTGTGCCAGAGCGGCTATTGCCCCCTGTATAGCCCCCTGACCCATCGGCTCTGTCGCCCTGTGCTTCTGCGCCTCTTCGCCCGGCATCAGCAACGCATTCTCAGGCAATGCCAGCAACTGCGCCCCGTGCTCGTGCGCAGTGCGGGCGTACTGCTCCACACACGCCAGATTGCGCGCGACATCCCGGCTAGAACACATCTGCGCCACCGCAATACGGGGAATCGCTTGGCTCATAAAACAGGCTCCAATACGGCATTGTCCCAAGGCCCACTGAGGTGGTAGCGACGTTTAGCAATGGTGGATAAATCCACGCCGATGCCCTTGAGTAGATTATCGAACAAAAACACTCCAACCCCTGCCGCCCCTGCGCCGGTTACCATGCCCAGCAGGGGCAAACTGGAGACCACATTGGGCACCACCACCACGTCTTGATTCATAGTGCGCCGAATAAAGTCCGTGCTCCCGCTGACCTGCGCCAAGCCTAGCGGGCCGCGCAGCACGATACCGGGGCTACTCACTGTGCCGCGATCGACGCGCACCGTGCCCGCGATTTCGTCGTAGACCAGCCCCTGATCGACCATGTCTGAAAAATCCAGATTCAAACGTCGAGGCAGCGCTTGGAGCGCAAAAAGGCCAAACAAGCGCCCAATTCCGGCCTCGACGCTGCGAATCGCGCCGCGCTCAAGAAACAGCTGCATATCCCCGCGTAAAGCAGGCAAACTCCACCCCCAAGGCATACCAGGCCAATTCACCACCAGGTCGATATAGCCGCTGCCGCTGATTTGATCGCCCAGACCCATGGACCCCAGCGCGCGGGTGACATCGAGTATTTGCAGACGTGCCTGCAACTGCGATAGCCACTGCCCATCGCGACGCTCCGTCAGGCCACTGCTTCGCAGTCGGGCGCCGGGCATATCAATCGACAGCTCTTCTATCAGCATCGCCTCGCCGCTGGGGCGGGTGCGCAATACTAAGTTGGGAATCCACACATCACCCAGGGCCAGATTACGCAACTGCGCCACGATCGCAAAACGCGGCAACTGCCCGGCACTCGTATCAATGCGACGACTCCATAAGGCCGGCTGCACGTCATCGAGCACAAGCTCTAGTGCTCCCCCTGGGGATTTACGCGCCTCCCCCCGCAGACCTTGCCCCTGAAAGCTCAAGGCCATGCTCTCAGTCGCACGCAGGCTCAGCGCGCTGGCACCAAACCCGACACCTCCGAGCCAGAGCTGCGTTGCGCGTAGCTGTAGGTCCACAGCCTGCCCCGTTCCGGGTGGGCGCTTGGCTAGCCACGCCAGCCACGCTCCAGCGTCTATTTCGCTCGCGCCGACATCGAGTGACAAGCCTTGCTGGTTGTGTACCAGCGCCACGCTCTGCGCGCCCCATTCCACAGTCCCCCGGCGCTGTTCCCGCCCAAGATACACGTCTACTGACAGCGGTCCAGCTCCCGTCGGCAAATCAACGGCGGTACCCTCCAGACTACTGCGCCACTGCAAATGCGGCGGTGTATCTGGGGCCAGACGCAGCCACCCCGTGGCAGGCAAGCTCCCCGACAGGCTCTCTGCTAACCAAGGCTGCCAGCGTTGTGCCGCAGTGCGCGCATCGGCACGCCCGTCAAAATCAACCTCCAGGACTTTGTCTTGCAAGGTCAAACCCGCGCGCCAGTCACCACCGAGATACGCAAAGCGCAGCCCCTGAGCGCTGAGGCTGCGCTGGTCAAATTCCATTGTCCCTCGCACGTTATCCAAAGTGGTTTTGATGCGAGGGAAGGCCCATTGCTGGCCCTGCAGCTGGACACTGCCACGCAAACTTGTGGCGGGATCGCCCTGGCGCAGCGGCACGCTCAAGGACAGCGCCACCTCACTGGGGCCGCTGGGCTGGGCGCTATTGAGCAGGCCTTGCAAAGGCTTGCGCAAAGGGGAGCTACGCAGCATGGCAAAAAAATCTTGCGCATCGCCACGCACCTGCCCATCGATGACAAGCCGAGGCGTATTAAAGTCCGCGATTCGCCCTTTCCAAGCGCGAATATTGAGTCCCGCCTCTTGCCCCGCTCCTTCTCCTGCATCAATCGTAACGTCCAGAGACCCTCCGTCGCTAGACCACCCCCCCTTCAGACGCGCCAAGGCTGGCCAGTCAGGATGAAAGCGTAAATCTAGCCCCGCGAACCGTCCCTGCATCTGCCACTGCGGCAGCGCGCCCTCTTGCCATTGCGTTTGCAGTGTCATCTCGAGTGATGCTGCGTCGAGCACCCGCTCCGTCAGGAACAGGCGCAGCCCTGGTCTCATTGCCTGCAACAGTAGGGGGGGCCAAGTCATATCGCCATACTCTCGCAGCGCCAACTGTGTCGTTAGCGTCCCCGACGAGCCGCCTTGAGCCAGCTGCCCCGTAATATCTGCACGGCCTTGCGCCCACTGTAGTTGGGTCGTCAGTGCGGCAGTGTCCCCCTGCCAGAGCACATCGCCCTCTATGGACAGGGGCACGGATGCAGGCCACCATTGCGGGGCATAGAGAGACTGCGTCGCAAATGCCAGCACAGGGGTTTGCTCGCGCATGGTCAAATCAACAGCGAGCTCATCTACGCGTCCCCACGGCGCATCCAGCGTGACCTCAGACGCGCGCCCCTGCCAGAGTTTCAGGCCCCAGGCCTGATCATGGCGCCGCAGCCCGAAAGCCAGATCGTGCACTATGCCTTGCAGGCGCGGCGTCGGTTCCGTTTGCGGCAGCAATAGCTCAACAAACTGTTGCGTC
>CAKZUS010000188.1 GCA_937921805.1 uncultured Granulosicoccaceae bacterium | reverse complement strand
GCGTCGCATCGAATAATGACATCGACATGCTCGCTGAGATGCAAACAGCGTCGTTTCTGGGCAAAGACCGCAGCGGCGACCCTGCCGCATTGCCCGCTGCGCAAGTCATTGAGATGGGGACACTCAATGGTGCGCGAGCCTTAGGCCTTGAGGGCAGCATTGGCAGCCTAGAGGTCGGTAAATCCGCCGACTTTATCGCGCTGGATTTGGCCAATCTCGAATCACAGCCCATGTATGACCCAGTCGCGCATTGCATTTATTCGGCTCAGCGCAAGCATGTTCGCCATGTCTGGGTCGCGGGGCGGCAACTGCTCAAAGACCGGCAGCTCACGACTCTAGATGAGACCGCCATTTTGGCCCGTACCCGCGCCTGGTCTAAGCGCATCCGTTCGGTGTAGCACGATGTCAATGACGGACAACATCGACCCCGATGAGGTCGCCAAATTCGACCACCAAGACGACTCCTGGTGGCAACTCGACGGCCCCTATCAAGCCCTACACGCGATCAACCCATTGCGACTGGGATTTATCGATCAACACTACCGACTCGATGCGGGCGAGGTCTTGGACGTCGGCTGCGGCGGTGGCATTTTGGCTGAAGCGATGGCGCTGTGCGGAGCCAGCGTCACGGGTCTAGATCAGGCTGAGCATGCTCTAGAGGCCGCTCGCTTGCACGGCGCGCCGCACCAGCTTGCGCTGGACTACCAGCATGCGACTGTCGAGGCTTTCGCGCAAGCTCATCCCCAACGTTTTGACGCTGTCACGTGCATGGAAATGCTCGAACACGTGCCCGATCCGGCGTCTATCGTCACAGCCTGTGTCGCCTTGACCAAGCCGGGGGGCTGGATTTTTCTCTCCACTCTCAACCGCACTCTAGCGGCCAAGTGGCTCGGTATTCACGTCGCTGAACGCTGGCTTGGGCTGTTACCTGAGGGGACGCATGAGTACGATAAGTTTATCCGCCCTGCCGAGCTTGCCGCCATGCTACGCAGCGCCGGTGCAGACCCCGTGACGATGCGCGGTATGAGCTACCAGCCCCTCAGTCGGCGCTATGTGATGAGCGAGCGTCTTGATATCAACTACCTGGTTGCAGCGCGCAAACCTGCCCCCACTACAGAGGTCCAGTAGCACATGGAAACTTGGGCGCCACTACTCGGAGAGTACGGTCCTGCACTCGTCTTTATTGCGATGTTTATTGAGGGCGAGATGGTCGTGCTCGCCGCTGCTGCACTCAGTGCGAGCGGGGTTTTGTCGATCGAAGCCGTCGCCCTGGCAGCGATGAGCGGGGCGTGGTTGAGTGATCAGTTTTATTTTTTCTTAGGCGGACGTCTGGGAACCGCCATCGCGGAGCGATCAGAGCGCGCAAAGCAGGCGCTACCCGCTTTGCTCTCTTGGGCCAAACAGCGCGGTGATATTCTGGCAGCGAGCTTGCGGTTTTTGTGGGGCTTGCGTATTGCCGGACCGGCAGCGCTGTCTACCAGTCAGTACCCCTGGCCTCGATACGCCGTTTTTAGCGCGCTGGGCGCCGCACTATGGGCCAGCCTCTATAGCTATGCTGGCGCACAGCTTGGTGAGCACTGGCGCCAGTTGGGTTACTTCCCTCTCGTCTTGCTTGGCCTACTCGGACTCGGCCTCGCTATCAATCGCTTATTGCGCCGGCGCCGTGACAAACGGATTGGAGAAGACCGGCCGGTCTAAGCCGATATTCAAGCCGATGGTGAGGCCCAACATCGCTCCAAGCAATAAACCTATGGAAAACACACTGAGTCGATTCACGAAGGCTTCCCCCTCAAATTTCTAATCCACTATTATTGCAAAGACTTTCCTATCTGGCAGAGAATTCTTGTTGAACCAGTCCCTCCACCATCGCCATATTCTCGTCACAGGTGCCACGGGCGCCTTGGGCAGCGCGCTGTGCCTGGCCCTGGCCGAACGCGGCGCCACATTGATTCTGCTTGCCAGACAGATTCCCAAGCTAGAGGCCCTCTATGATCAAATCGAAGCCTTGGGCGCCCCGCAGCCGGCTATTTATCCGCTTGATCTCGCTGGGGCGAATCCGCAAGATTTTGCCGAACTCGCTGACAATATCGACAAAGAGCTTGGCGCTTTGCACGCGCTGATTCATTGCGCAGGAGAAGTGGCGCAATCGGCCCCGCTGGAGCTACAAAGCAGCGGCAGTCTCGCCAAAGATATGGCGAGCAACTTCCAAGGCCCGATGCTGCTCACGCAGGCCTGCCTAGGATTATTAAAGCAGCAGCCGACTGCGCACCTAGGCTTTACGCTCAATGATCGCGCACTCACGTATTTTGGCGGCTATGCCATGGCGAACGGAGCAATGGATGCGCTGTTTCGGCTTTGCCAAGCAGAGTTGTCTGGTAGCGGCGTCAATAGCTTTGCCATCCAGCCGCCACCAATGCGCAGCGTCTTGCGCAGACAGGCTTTTCCGGCCGAAAATATCGATTGCTTAACCCTTCCCTCGGACTGCATCGCTCCGTATTTGCTTGCTCTCGGAGTTGAGTGAGGGATGATAGTGAGAGGATGAGTGACCAGGGCCGTTTTCTCAATATATTGTTCTCAGTAGCCCTCTTATTTTTTGACGATGTCTTCGAGCACCAAAGCATGGCCCGCCGGGGGTTTCTTGGTCTTTTTGACCAGCTCGCTGTAGTACGACCACAGCCCCAGTAGTAGCAATATCGCTGCGATAATACGCACTTCTGGCTGACCAAAGCGCCCCAGTGGATGGGCGGTTTCTTTGCAGGGCCGTGGTTCGAGTAGCAGGCGCACAGACGCAATGGGCCGTAGAGGCGATTCCCATCGCGATGCGACATCGCGCGCGCTGCTGTTGCCCCACCAGCCTGTTGTGGCACCCGCCACAGCGCACTGAGGAGGCGAGCCTTTTTGCACTTGTGTCCACCATGAGTAGCCCGCGCCGACCACAAAGATCATCACGACTATCAGGCTCGTGGTCACTGGTGCTGTCGGGGGGTGCTTTGCGCTGACGAGCACATAATATAAGGCCGTGATAATCAGCACGTTAACCATTACATATTGCGCGGCCATCAACGGC
>CAKZUS010000187.1 GCA_937921805.1 uncultured Granulosicoccaceae bacterium | reverse complement strand
GTCGGGCATTATCGGCGGCGAAGTGGTGCTGTTGGGGCTGATTGCCTTGCCACAGATGCTGCGTTTGGGCTATGACCAGAATCTGGCGATCGGCACCATTTGCGCCTCGGGGTCTTTGGGGACGATGATCCCGCCGTCGATTGTTTTGATTATGTACGGCCTGATCACCGAGACCTCGATTCATGCGCTGTTTAAGGCCGCGTTTGTGCCGGGCTTTGTGTTGGCGCTGTGCTACATCCTCTACATCATTGTCCGCACTCGCCTGAATCCCAGTCTCGCGCCTCTGCCCGAACCGACAGAAGGCGATCTGACGGGAGAGCAAAAGGCCGTCTATGGCACCGCGCTGTTGGCGATGATTGGCGTGGCGTTGCTGATGGTCACGGTATTGCGCAGTCTGTTTATCGTCGCTGCCGGACAAGTAGACGAAGACACAGCCGTATTGAGCAGCACCCAGATGATGATGCGCAGCGGTGTGGCACTGGCTTTGTTGGCATTTTTGCTCAGATATATCGGCATGGCGCGCGTTAAAGCTGCGTGGGCGTCCGGCAAGGGCATGGTGGTGCCGCTGGGCATCGTGGGCATCGTGCTGGGGTCCATCTACGGCGGTATCACGGGCATCACTGAAGCGGCGGGCATGGGCACGACGGCGGTGTTGTTGGTGATTATTCTGCGCGGTGAGTTCAGTCTGCTGCTGATTAAAGAAGCTCTTATGCGCACTTTTAAGTCCACGGGAGTGATCATCTGGGTCACTTTTGGTGCTACAGCACTGGCAGGGGCCTATACGATCTCTGGGGGGCCGACGTATATTGCCAACCTCATCATCGGCTACGAGCTACCGACTCTGGGTGTGCTGTTGGTGATGATGCTGATTTTTCTTTTTCTTGGTGCCTTTATGGACTGGGTGGGGATTGTGTTGCTGGTGATGCCGGTATTTCTACCCATTGTGCTGCGCTTGCCTGTGGCTGATCTGGGCGTGTTTGGCCCGATGGTCGATGCGCGTAGCTTCATTCCGGTGTGGTTCGGGATCTTGTTTTGCGTGAACATGCAGGTGAGCTTCTTATCGCCCCCATTTGGGCCTGCGGCCTTTTATCTCAAGTCCGTTGCGCCGCCTCATATCAGCTTGCCAGACATTTTTCGTGGATTTCTGCCCTTTATTGGCATCCAGCTCTTTGTCCTCGCGCTAATATTGTTCTTCCCCGAACTCACAATGCTCTTTAGGTAATGTCATGCAAAGAATTGGTTTTATTGGCTTAGGTTTGATGGGGGCGTCGATGGTGTCGCGCCTTCTGGACAAAGAGTATGCCGTCAATGTGCTCGGCAATAGCAATCGCAGTGGCCTAGACGCTGCGGTGGCACGCGGTGCGGTGGAGCGGGCCAATGCGCGCGAAATCGCCGAGAACAGCGACGTCGTGATGCTGTGCATGGGCACGAGTGCGCAGGTCGAAGCGCGTATGCGCGGCGACGATGGCGTGATTGCCGGTCTGCAGGCTGACCAAGTGGTCATAGACTTTGGAACCTCGCTGCCCCAGAGTACCCGCGCCCTGGCGGCAGAGGTCAGCGCGGCAGGCGGGGCGTATTTGGACGCGCCTTTGGGACGTACGCCCACGCACGCACTTACCGGCCAGCTCAATATCATGGGCGCTGGAGATGAAGCGGCCTATCAGCGCGTACTACCCGTGCTGCAAGACTTGGGCGAGAACGTCTTTCATCTCGGTGCCTCGGGTGCGGGGCATACGATTAAGCTGCTGAACAACTATCTGGGCATGACAACGGCCAATGCCGTAGCCGAGATTTTCGCCGTGGCAGATCGTGCAGACGTCCCGCGTCAGGCGGTCTTCGATGTGATGTCCTCAGGGCCTTTACACTCGATGATGATGGACTTCGTGAAGTCTTATGCCATTGATGGTGACCCCAGTAAGCTAGCCTTTGCGGTGAAAAATGCCGCCAAAGACGTGGGCTACTATCAAGACATGGTGCAAGCATTGGGCGTCGAGTCCGCCATTGCACCGGGCGTCGCTTCGGCTATGAACAATGCCGTCGCAGAAGGACGCGGTGATCATATGGTCTCGCAAATGGTGGACTACTACGCCACCCGCACAGATTGAAGCCGCGCAGTGCAATGAGCATTGGCGTAGGGCTGATGCTCTGCGCTTATTTTCTGTTTGCGACGGCTGACACCACCACAAAGTGGTTGGGCCTGGCCGGTTGGCCTGCTTTGCAGATGGCTTTTATGCGCTATGCCGTGCAAACGGGGCTCAGTAGTGCAGAGGGCCTAGGGCGCGGCATCACAGCCCAAGACCTGCGCGGCAATGTAGGCCTGCTGCTGCTGCGTGGTTTTGCGCTATCTAGCTCGACGGTGGGGGTGTTTTATGCCCTGCAAACACTGAGTTTGAGCCTGTTTTCGGCGATTATGTTCTCCACGCCTATCTTCGTTAGCCTGCTCTCGCAGCCGTTGTTGGGCGAGCGAGTAGGGCCGTGGCGTTGGGCCGCGATTGTGTTGGGCTTTGTCGGGGTGCTGGTGATGGTGCGCCCCTTCGATGCCGATTTTCAGTGGGCAGCGGTGTACGCGCTCTATAGCGCTCTGGGTATGGCGACGTATCTGATTATTACCCGCCGACTGGCCCACCGCACGCGCCCGCATGTCATGCAGTGGATCACGGGCGTGGTGGGAACTGTGGGTTTAGCGCCCTTGGCATGGTGGCATTGGCAGCCCTTAACGGCATCGGTATTGGGGCTGATGTTTTGGGTAGGCTTCGCCTCGTGGCTGGGGCACGAACTCGTCACCCGCGCCCACCAGCGTGTCGAGGCCTCGGCACTCACGCCGTACTCCTATGTCTTTATCCTCTACATGAGCTTAGCGGGCTGGTGGGTGTACGACGAACTCCCCGATCAGTACACCGCATTAGGGGCTTTTATTATCATCTTCTCGGGGCTGTTTATTTGGTATCGCGAGCGTATCAATGCCCAGAGAGCCAAAGCGGTGACGACCGCGCCAAGCGCTCCAGCAGAGAATACCCCATGAGTCTGATTCTTCACCCCCATGACGATGTCGAGCTTGTCACCGAACCCCGCGCAGCCAATGAGCGTGTACCAGCGGGACATAAACGCGCGCGTCATGCGATAGACAGCGGCGCGCCTATTCGAAAGTTCGGCCAGATTATTGGCTATGCCAGCGAAGCCATCGCGGCGGGCGAGCATGTGCACACCCACAATTGCGCGATGGGTGAGCACGAGCGAGACTACGCCATTGGCGAAGACCTTGCGTTGGCCCAAGCGGCTATTCCGCGTGTTGATGCCCGCGAGTTCTGGGGCTATCGCCGTGGAGATGGGCAAGTGGGGACGCGCAATATGATTGCCTTGTGCGCGACGGTGAACTGCTCGGCCACCGTGATCAAGCAAGCCGCTGAGCAGATTCGCCGCAGCGGAGTGTTAGCGCAGTATCCCAACGTGGACGATGTGGTGGCTTTTGCCCACGGCAGCGGCTGTGGTATGGCCACGCGCGGGCCAGGGTGGGAGAACCTGCAGCGGGTTTTGTGGGGGCATGCGACGCACGCCAATGTTGGCGCTGCCGTGTTCGTAGGGCTGGGTTGCGAAGTGCTACAGGTCGCGCGCATGCGTCAGCACTATAGCCATGGGCAAGAACAGCGCTTTCATGGCCTGACCATTCAAGACAGCGGTGGAACGCGCGCGACGATTGCCAACATCATCGCCAAAGTGCATGAGCTGCTGCCCGAAGTGAACGCTACCGCGCGCAGTGCTTGTCCCGTCTCGGCCTTGAAGCTGGCACTGCAATGCGGTGGCTCTGACGGCTACTCCGGCATCACGGCTAATCCTGCACTAGGCAAAGCGGCCGATCTGCTCGTAGGCTTGGGTGGTACGGTAATTCTGGCCGAAACCCCTGAGATCTACGGCGCCGAAGCGCTGCTATTGCGCCGCGCCGTCTCGCAAGACGTGGCGGATAAGCTGCTAGAGCGCATCCACTGGTGGGAGCAGTACACGGCGTTGCATGGCGGCAATATGGACAATAATCCCTCGCCGGGCAACAAAGCCGGTGGGCTGACCACTATTCTCGAAAAGTCCCTCGGCGCCGCCGCCAAAGCCGGATCAACGCCGCTCACCGATGTCATCGCCTATGCAGAATCTGTGCAAACCACCGGCTTTGTCATGATGGATTCGCCTGGCTATGATCCCGTGTCAGTGACCGGACAGATTGCCGCTGGGGCGCAGCTGGTCGCCTTCACCACCGGTCGAGGGTCGGCGTTTGGCTCCAAGCCTGCCCCGACGATCAAACTCGCAACCAATGACCGTCTCTATCAGGCCATGCCTGAGGATATGGATATCAATTGTGGCGATATGATCAGCGAGAATATCTCCATCGAGGCCAAAGGACAGCAGATTCTCGACACGGT
>CAKZUS010000186.1 GCA_937921805.1 uncultured Granulosicoccaceae bacterium | reverse complement strand
AGAGGAGCCGTTAACAACCCCGCCCGCGTCGTCGCCCCGACCAGAGTAAACGGCGGCAAATCGAGCTTAATGGCGCGCGCAGCGGGGCCTTCGCCAATCATGATGTCGATCTGCGCATCTTCCATCGCCGGATACAGCACTTCTTCAACGATGGGAGACAAGCGGTGAATCTCATCGACAAACAACACGTCGCGCGGCTCGAGATTGGTCAATAGTGCCGCCAAATCCCCAGGCTTATCGAGGACGGGGCCAGAAGTATGGCGAATATTGGTGCGCATCTCGCAGGCCAAGATATTGGCCAGTGTGGTCTTGCCCAGCCCTGGCGGACCAAAGATCAATGTGTGGTCGAGGGCCTGTTGGCGATTGCGGGCGGCGGTGATGAAGATTTCCATCTGATCGCGCACCTGTGGCTGACCGTTATAATCGGCCAAAGTCTTCGGGCGCATGGCCCGATCGCGCTGGTCTTCAGCGGTTTCAGCCGAACCGATCAGTTGGCGCTGCTCAGCGTTCATTTCGCCTCAAATACTATATGCTTAACCCAGAATTCTGGCACAAGTTGGGCTATTCAGTTGATAAAATCTTTTTTAATCATCACGTTTGCGCTAGCCCTCGCTGCCTGCGCTAGCCCTGTCTACGAAACCCGGTATCAGTTCACCCTGCCCGAGACTAGTTTGGGCCAGGCTTGCGCGGCGCAGTGCGAGAGCACCAAGAACCAGTGCAACCGCCAGTGCCAGAGTGATTTTGCGCAGTGCAGCACCCAGGCGGCGCAGCTAGCGCTACAATCCTTGCCCGCCGCTCAGTCGCAACATCGACTCGCTCTGCAGCAATGGCACCAAGAACGCGCGCGCTATCGCAGAGATATTCGCTATTACGAGCAACGCCGCCAGGAACTGAGCCAGCTCAGCACTACTTACATGAGCCTGTGCGAAGACGATCCCAGCAGCGATTCCTGTGCACTACAAAGCACGACCCAACAGTCGCTAGAGCGGCTGCGGCGCCCCAAAACACCCGATACGCCCCCTGCTGCACCGACCATCGGTGAGCTGACGGCAGAGCAAGTCGAGCGCCAATGCCGTAGCGATTGTGGTTGCGAAAGTTCGCACCGTCAGTGCTTTGCCGCTTGTGGCGGCGCCGTCACATCTACACAAGTGTGCGTCGAGCACTGTGAGGATCACTAGCGCCACACACACGATCGTCGCAATAAACTAAACACTCTTCCCCCGAATCCTTACCATAAGACGCATGGCCCGCGAACACGGAGACAAAGTATGGGGGATTCCTCTTTGAACATTGCAGTCATCGCTGGCGATGGCATCGGCAAAGAAGTCATGCCCGAGGGAATGCGCGCCCTACAAGCCGTGGACAAGGTCTTCGATCTGCGCATCGCATTTACGCAGCACGACTTTGCCTGTGTCGACTACTTCCAGCAACATGGCGTGATGATGCCCGAGGACTGGAAGGCGCGTCTGCAAGACTGCGACGCGATCTTTTTCGGGGCCGTAGGCTGGCCTGCAGTCGTGCCTGATCATGTATCACTCTGGCAGTCGCTTCTGCTATTTCGCAGAGAGTTTGATCAATACGTCAATATGCGCCCCGCCCGCGCGCTGGAGGGAGTACCTATGCCGCTGGCGGGAAAAAAGCCCGGCGATATTGACATGATGATTATTCGCGAAAATACCGAAGGGGAATACTCCCGTATCGGCGGGCGCATGTTTGAGGGGAGCGAGCGCGAAATCGTTATGCAAGAGACCGTGATGTCCCGCTATGGCACCGACCGCATCTTGCGATACGCGTTTGAGATCGCGCGCGCCCGCCGAGGCGCTCTCACTTCGGCGACCAAATCCAATGGTATTGCCATCACCATGCCTTACTGGGATGAGCGGGTCGAGGCCATGGCGGCGCACTATCCCGACGTGAGCGTTGATAAATTCCATATTGATATCCTGGCAGCGCAGTTTGTATTGCACCCAGAATGGTTTGATGTCGTCGTAGCATCCAATCTCTTCGGAGATATTCTCTCTGACCTGGGACCGGCTTGTACGGGGACCATTGGCATCGCGCCCTCGGGCAATATTAACCCCGAACGGACCTTTCCCTCGCTCTTCGAGCCTGTTCACGGCTCTGCCCCGGATATCGCGGGCCGCCATATCGCCAACCCAATTGGCCAAATCTGGTCCGGCGCGATGATGCTTGAGCATCTCGGCCATAGCGAGGCCGCGGCGATGGTGTTTTCGGCCATTGAAACCAGCTTGCGCCAAGCCTCTACCCGCACCCAAGATCTCGGTGGCACGGCCTCTACCTCTGCGGCAGGTGCGGCAGTAGCCGAAGCGATCTTGGCTGCCCGCTAAACCGACGCTTTACCTCGCCCTACTGCGCCAGTCATAATGCAGCGCATACCCCTACAAGGAGTCCCTCTTATGAAAACTCGCGCCGCCGTTGCCCATCAGGCCGGAAAACCCTTAACAATAGAAACCGTGGAGATTGGCGGCCCCCGTGCGGGCGAAGTCTTGGTGGAGCTCAAAGCAACAGGTGTCTGCCACACCGATGCGTTTACGCTGTCTGGCGCCGATCCAGAGGGTATTTTCCCTGCGATTTTGGGGCATGAAGGCGCTGGAATCGTGGTTGACGTGGGCGAAGGCGTGAAATCACTCAAGCCGGGCGATCATGTTATTCCGCTCTACACTCCTGAGTGCCGCGAGTGCGACTATTGCACCTCAGGCAAGACCAATCTCTGCCAAGCAATACGCGAAACACAAGGCCGAGGGGTTATGCCCGATGGTAGCAGCCGCTTCTCGATAGGGGGCGATGCGGTTTATCACTATATGGGGACTAGCACTTTTGCCGAGCACACGATTGTGCCCGAAATTGCCCTGGCTAAAATCCGCGAAGACGCGCCTTTTGACAAAGTCTGCTACATCGGATGCGGCGTGACGACCGGCATCGGCGCCGTGCTCAACACCGCCAAGGTGAAACCCGGCGACAACGTCGTAGTGTTTGGCTTAGGCGGCATCGGTCTCAACGTGATTCAGGGCGCGCGATTGGCCGGGGCTAATATGATTGTGGGCGTTGACATCAACCCCAACAAGGTCGCTATTGCCGAGCAGTTTGGCATGACTCACTTTGTGAACCCCAAAGAAGTCGAAGGCGACTTAGTGCCCTATATCGTCGCTCTGACTCAGGGCGGAGCTGACTATAGTTTTGAGTGCATCGGCAACGTCGAGGTCATGCGTCAAGCCCTAGAGTGTTGTCACAAGGGCTGGGGTGAATCCATCATCGTCGGCGTAGCGGGGGCCGGTGCAGAGATCGCGACTCGCCCCTTTCAGCTCGTGACGGGGCGCGTCTGGCGGGGTACGGCCTTCGGCGGCGCCAAGGGTCGTACTGATGTGCCCAAAATTGTCGATTGGTATATGGATGGCAAGATCAATATCGACGACATGATCACCCACACCATGCCCTTGAACGATATCAATCGCGCCTTTGATTTGATGCACTCGGGCGAGTCGATCCGCAGCGTTGTGACCCTATAATGGAGCGCGTTTCTCACAACCGCTGCTTTGGTGGCAGCCAATCGACGTACCAGCATGATTCGACGGCCACGAACACGCCCATGCGCGTGTCGGTCTACCTTCCTCCGGCGGCCGAGCATAAGGCAGTGCCGGTACTGTGGTACCTCTCGGGACTGACTTGTACTGAAGAAAACTTTTCGATCAAAGCCGGAGCGCAGCGCTACGCTGCCGAGCTGGGCATCGCTCTCGTAGCCCCCGATACTAGTCCTCGGGGTGCTGGCATCGAAGGCGAGGACGAGCGTTTTGACCTCGGCACCGGCGCAGGCTTCTACGTTGATGCCACTGAGGCGCCGTGGTCGGCCCACTACTGCATGTATCGCTACATCGCCGAAGAGCTGCCAGAGCTGCTCTTCGGCGAGCTGCCTCTGGATATCACACGCCAAGGCATTACCGGCCACTCTATGGGCGGGCATGGGGCGCTGATTCTAGCGCTCAAGCAGCCGGGACGCTTTCGCAGTGTATCGGCGCTCGCCCCCATTGCTTCCCCTCTGCAGGCGGGCTTTGGCCGCGATGCGCTGCGCAGCTACCTCGGTCCCGACGAATCCATGTGGCGCGCCTACGACACGCCTTCGCTGCTGGAGCAAGGCATGCGTTTTCCTGATGCGCCGCTGATTGATCAGGGCAGTGCCGACGACTTCAAGGCCGAGCATCTCAAGCCAGAGCTATTGCTCAGCGCCTGCCAACGCAATGACCAAGCTATCGACTATCGGGAGCATAGTGGCTACGACCACGGCTATTACTTCGTCGCCAGTTTTATTGGCGAGCATGTAGCCCATCACGCGCAGCGCCTACATACCTAATGCCAAATTTCCAGCGGTGGGCTATCGCTCTGTTCAAAGCGATAGCCGTCATAATCGTGCTACTCGTCATCGCGATCAGCGCTTTTTTGCACACTGCTCCTTTTGGTGATAACCCCAATCAGCGCACGGTAGTGCGCTCTATGCACTACCAAAACGGGGAGTTCGTTAACCTCATCCCTACGACGATTTCGACTCCCAGTAGTAAGCCGCCTTCTCTGTGGGGGTTACTCCTGCCCGCGCTCGGCAAAAACCCTACCGCCCCCCTGCCCAGCTTTGAACTCGACACTATGCGTCTGGGCAATGGAGATTTTGTCTGGCTAGGACACTCTAGTATTTTGATGCGCATCGCTGACCTGACCGTGCTCAGCGATCCCGTTTTTTATCGCGCCTCCCCCGTTCCTGGCATTGGCGAGCCTTTTGCCCTGCAACATACCCCGAGAACTGAGGCCTTGCCGGCAAGAATTGATATCGTTTTGATTTCTCACGATCACTACGACCACCTTGATCACCGCAGCATTCAGGACATTGCCCCTCGCACACAACACTTTATGGTGCCTCTGGGAGTCGGGGCGCACTTGCGAAAATGGGGCGTCCCAGACGAGAAAATCAAAGAGTTCGACTGGTATGAATCCCACCGCTATGGCCCCTTAAAAATCAGTCTCACTCCAGCACGGCACTTCAGCGGACGCGGCCTTTTTAATCGCAATGCCACCCTGTGGGGGTCTTGGGTTGTCGCCTCTGCGGCAAAAAAGATCTACTTCAGCGGCGATGGCGGCTACGGGCCGCATTTTGCCGAAATCGGCGCGCGCTACGGTCCGTTTGACATAGCGTTTGTCGAAAACGGCGCCTACAGCACCGAATGGAATCAAATACATCTGATGCCAGAGCAGCTGGTCGGTGTCGCTCGCGACCTGCGCGCAAAGGCGGTCTTTCCCATTCATTGGGGCAAATTTGACTTGGCATATCACCCCTGGGATGAACCGATACGCCGCGCAGAAGCGGCGTTCTCTGACGAGTCATCGGTCCAATTGTTAAGCGCCCCTATCGGTAAAGTCCTCTCGGACGAGACTCCCGGCGACCGCTGGTGGACTCTGTTTCCCAGCGACGCATGAGCCAGACACAACACCCCCCAAGACACCTCACAAGACACCTCCCCAAGCTCATAATTCCTGCGAGATCACTCCCCTTCCCCGGCATAATCTAAGGCGCCCCTTCGCCCAAAGGCGTTTGCACAATACAAAAACAGCACACTCTGTTTCAGAGGCAACAAAATAGTAGCTTTCTCCGACTCGCCCTGGTAGCGTCTAGGTCTTCAGATTGAGAGCAAAGATTCAGACGATGTGTGGCATTGTTGGCCTTTTTCTAAAACACCCTGAGCACTATCCCCAGTTGGGTCAGTGGCTGAGCACAATGCTCGTAACAATGAGTGATCGGGGGCCAGATAGCGCTGG
>CAKZUS010000185.1 GCA_937921805.1 uncultured Granulosicoccaceae bacterium | reverse complement strand
GGCAAGTCTCATGGGGAATTCTTGAAGTTTGGTCACTGAGAGTGAACCAGACTTGTCGGCGACTTTTCAAGTACTTATGCGTTTTTGTCGTGTACAGAGGCTATCGACTGTCGATCCTCTCAAGTCTGAACCAACACATCTTACCTGCTGCTGTTTACTGCTCTATTGTTAGCGAGAGAAGGCATGGATGCGGTTAACTAGGATTCTTTTTCCTGTGTGGCGTTCAAGCGCTCTACGCCGCTATACCCGACAAGGTAAGGGTGTTGACGTCGGTACGGCTGCTAGCGTGCTCTAATGTGATGGCGACGATTTCGCCGCTGTTACTCATATCGATCACGGTGTTCTCGTCCAGGTCTTTGGTATCGGTTACCGTTTCGCTGTTGAATTCGATATAGAGCGTATCGGTGTCGCTGAAGTAGGTCATTTTCATAATTTGAACCCTCTGTCAAAAAAGGCGTTATGTACGGTTTCGCCGTCTTCGAGTAACACGATACGCAAATATCGCCCGCCCGCTTCGTCAATCACGCCCCAGCGCCTGATACGGCCGTCTGGCTGAACCTCTTCGCGCACAGGCTGATGGACGACACGCTCAACCCATTCATGCAGTATAGCGGCACGGTCTGGGCGGGCTGAGAGTGAGTCGAAGTAACGGGTAGTCTTCACTGAGTCATGTTCTGATTGTGCACACGCTTAGAACCTGATTTGTAGGCATCGTACTGCATCTTGTGCCACTTGTATGTCAGTTTAACGAACCACTTATTTGTCATCATCTTATGAGTCTATGGGGTGATGTGAAATTTTAATTTCAGGCATAAAAAAAGCCGCCCGAAGGCGGCTTTCACGAGATGTTTGGTGGAGGCGGGCACTGTTGAAAAGTTTTCCCAGTCTTTTGATATATAACGATATTTTTAGTTGGCAAAACTAAATGTACCGTTATTTATACCGTCAAACTTCTTCCCGTCTCGAAAACACTGCCCACACAAAGGCGCTTTCTGTATCGCGAGTATACGACTCAAACGACAACTTCGGAAGTGCCTTGGAGCTTGAGTGGTATGTTACAAATAAGATACACCAAGTGAGTTTATTCTTCGTTAACTCTGCTATCTAGCTGTGCGCGTGAACGGGCGATAACTTGTTGCAATTTGGCTTGGAGCACTTCTTTGGGTGGTAGAGCAGTCAAGTATTCGGCAACATGGATACCACTAGCGTCTAGCTCCAGCAGCTCAACTTGCTCTTGCTTCTTTCCACTGCAAAGAATGATACCAAGTGGCGGTGCTTCGCCGTCTTCTTGTTCGTATTTTGCCAACCAGCGGAGGTACAGCTCCATTTGGCCTTTATATTCGGCTTTGAAGTCGCCTAGCTTCAAGTCGATGGCGACCAAGCGCTTGAGCCGCCGGTTGTAAAACAGCAGGTCTATATAGAAGTCGTCATTGTCGAGCTGGATGCGTTTTTGGCGTGCCACAAAGCTGAAGCCTGCGCCGAGTTCAAGGAGAAATAGCTCCAGTTCGCGCAAGATGGCATCTTCCAAATCCTTCTCTAAATATCGGTCTTTCAAGCCCAGGAAATCGAGAATGTAAGGGTCTTTCAATACCAAGTTGGGCTGAATTTCTCCACTTTTACTGAGATTGTCTAGCTCTTGGGCAATCAATGATTCCGGTTGCTTAGACAAGGCTGTTCGTTCGAACAGCATGCTATCTTTGCGCTCCCTAAGCTGGCGCACACTCCATCGCTCTTGCGCCACCATCTGGCAATAGAAATCCCGCTTTAGTGGATCATCAAGGTAGATCAAGACTTGAAAGTGGCTCCACGACAATTGTCTCGACAGTGTCGAGACAATGTCCATATCAGGGAACACTCCAGCAAAGCGCAGCATGTGTCGAAGGCTCTTGGCCGAAAATCCGCGACCATATTCCTCTTGTAATTGTTTGGAAAGGGTCGGGATGATTTCGTCACCATAGGCAGCTCGATTGCCTTTGAGGACTTCACTGTGAATGCGATGACCAATTTGCCAGTGCAGAATCGTTAGGGCGCTATTGACTGTGCTAGCAAGTTGCTGACGATTTTGCTCTATTAGCCCACGAATGTCAGCAATGAGTTGTTGATCAACAGTAATAGCTGGTTTGCTCATGTGGCTAGCGTCCCCGTATGGCTAGTGCGATAGATTCGATCATATCAGGCTCTCTAGATAAGGCCGCATCATGCCACTAACCCGAAGACGTTCCGCACATTGCCACAATTCATCCATGCTCACTCGTTTCTCGTCCCAAGCACATCGTAGCGCCTCTAGCTCGCTCAAAAGTCTTGCTTGAGCACGTTGTCATAAACGGGTAAACCATGCTGTGAATCCGTTGTTCGTGGGCGGTGTTTTTTGCCCGCTATTGTCTTCACATTAACAGCGGTGCCCTTGCTCATTGAGCTCCATTTCCAGGCGTGGTGCGCCATAGCGCTGCTTTTGTACAGCAAACTGCTCACACACCGTTTTGTCTAAAGCAGCTTGTTGCTTAGCGCGTCGACTCGGTTGACGATGCGCCCAATCGTAGTCCACCTGAGCTGGACACATTGAGCATTCGTACAGGGTACTCAACGCGTACTCCTCGCTCTTGCGCGGCTTAGGGGATGATTTCTTGGTCTTGGGCTGAATTATGCAGACACCTCGATTTGTGTTGAGAGTAAAACACTTCTCGATGTCCGTTTTTGCTGGGTAGGATCACAGCCGCGCGAGAGCATCGTAGTCAAAGCGTACCTGGCAGAAAAAACGCCGTAGCCGTCGATAGCGTGAAGCCATCAGTGTCTTGTCGTCCATGGCCACCGCTAAGCGGCTCAGATCCATGCGCTGCACGCGCAGTAGTGCCAAAAGCAATGCTACGAAGCACTCGATACGGGGCTTGCTCCAACCCATGTGTTGCATTAGGCTTGATCGCAGTTCGTCGGCAAGTCTCATGGGGAATTCTTGAAGTTTGGTCACTGAGAGTGAACCAGACTTGTCGGCGACTTTTCAAGTA
>CAKZUS010000184.1 GCA_937921805.1 uncultured Granulosicoccaceae bacterium | reverse complement strand
ATGTTCGAAGACGGCGTGATCACTACCGAGCACACCGGGGGTATGGCGCTGAACTTTGGCTCTGCCGAAGCCCTGTGCTGGGCCGCAGAAGTCACCGCCAAGGGCGAGGGTTTTGGCGCAGAGCTGGGCATGGGGTCTAAGCGCCTGTGTGAGAAATACGCCAGACCTGAGCTGTCCATGACCGTCAAAGGTCAAGAGTTCCCCGCCTACGACCCACGCGGCATTCAGGGCATGGGCTTGGCCTACGCCACCTCCAATCGGGGCGCTTGTCATCTGCGCGGCTATACCGTCGCTTCAGAGATTCTGGGTATTCCCGTCAAGACAGACCCGCTGGAGTCCGATGGCAAGGCCGATCTGGTCAAGGCTTTCCAGGACGCCACCGCCGCGTTTGATTCGGCAGGGATTTGTATTTTCACCAGCTTTGCGTGGACGCTAGATGATGTCGCCCCGCAGGTCGACGCCGCCTGTGAGGGCGAGTGGTCCCCAGAGCGCTTGGTTGAAGTCGGCGAGCGGATTTGGAACCTCGAGCGCGACTACAACATGAAAGCCGGCATTGGCGCCGATCAAGACACTCTGCCCGAGCGCTTGCTCAAAGACGCGGCCAAAGCGGGACCGGCTACCGGCAAAGTCAACGAGCTGGGCAAAATGCTCCCCGAGTATTACGCCGCCCGTGGCTGGACCCATGACGGTCAGCTCACCGACTCGGTGCGCCAAAAGTATAATCTGCCAGCCTAACCCCTCTTGCGCCGGAGACACGCTCCGGCGCCGAACTGGAAGCACACATGCATCACCTCGTCATCGGCACCGGTCCTGCTGGCGTCGTCGCCGCAGAGACTCTGCGCAAACTCGACCCCGACAGCACGATCACGCTGCTGGGCAACGAACCCGAAGCGCCCTATTCGCGCATGGCGATCCCCTATTATCTGATCAATAACATTCGCAGTGAAGGCACGCACTTGCGCAAAGACAGTGAGCACTTTGCTTCGCTGCGCATTGATCTACGTCAGGGATGCGTCGAGCGCATCGACACCGCCTCACAGCGCGCCATATTGCAAGACGCGAGCGAGATCCCCTACGACCGCTTATTGCTCGCCACCGGCTCGACGCCAACGCGCCCGCCCATTGAGGGCATGGACCTGCCGGGCGTACACAGTTGCTGGACGCTAGAGGATGCGCGGGCCATTATCGCAGGCGCCCAACAGGGCAGCCGCGTAGTACTAATGGGCGCGGGTTTTATCGGCTGCATTATCCTCGAAGCCTTGGCCCGTCGCGGTGTCGATCTCACGGTCGTGGAGATGGAAAACCGCATGGTGCCGCGCATGATGAACGAGCACACTGGCGGACTCATCAAAACCTGGTGCGAACAGCAAGGCGTGCGCGTGCTGACCTCAACGCGGGTCAATGGGATTACGCGCGCGGGCGCCGAAGACGGCCTGGTCGGGATGACACAACGTATCGTAGCAGGCCAGGCCCGCACCGATGATGGCGCGCTGCGCGTCGCGCTCAATAGCCACGACGATATCATCGCCGACCTCGTCATCTGCGCCACGGGCGTCAAGCCCAATGTGCGCTGCGCAGCGGGTCTCGACACCGACCACGGTATTTTGGTCAACGAATACCTCGAATCCAGCGCTACGCATGTCTACGCCGCCGGAGACTGCTGCCAGGGGCGGGACTTCTCTACCGGTCAATACAGCGTGCAGGCCATCCAACCCACGGCCGCCGAGCACGCCCGCGTCGCCGCCACCAATATGGTCGCAGCGCGCAGCCACAAGCACCGTGGCTGCCTCAATATGAACGTACTCGATACGATGGGTCTTATCAGCGCATCAATGGGAGCTTGGGAAGGCGTCGAAGGCGGTGACACCGCTTTGGTGCGTGACGATGCGCGCTTTAAGTACCTAGAGCTGCAATTTGCTGACGACGTGCTGGTGGGAGCCAATAGCTTGGGCTTTACCCAACATGTTGGCGTCTTGCGCGGCCTGATCCAGACTCAAACACCGCTCGGTGCCTGGAAAGACACGCTCATGCGCGACCCCACCCGCATTATGGAGGCCTATCTCGCTTGCGCGCAGCCTGCCGTGGCGCGTAGCCCAGCCTAAGCGGGGAGCACACATGCGCATCACTTTTAAGCTCTACGCCACCCTCGGGCACTTGCTGCCCGAGCCAGGCAATGTCATGCACATCGACGTCGACGAGGGCAACAGCATTGTCGATATCCTCACGCGCTTTCAGGTTCCGCTAGAGCAGGCGCATTTAGTACTCATAAACGGGGTCTATATCCAGCCCGAGCAGCGCGGCAACGGCGCCCTACTCAAAGACGGCGACGCGCTGGCAATCTGGCCACCGGTTGCGGGCGGATGAGCGAACGGGTGAACAAACGGGTGAGCGGGCAAATAAGCGAGCACGAGTTGGGGCCTTGCACCCTGGAATACCAGTATGAGATGGGATATAGCCGCCGGGAGTTTTTGCGCCAAATACAGCGCATCCCGGCGGACTCTATCGACATTACGTGCAGCCCTATTGTGCTGCGCACGCTAGGCGGCATAGTGCACATCACACTCGGACCCGAGCAGGAGCGGCG
>CAKZUS010000183.1 GCA_937921805.1 uncultured Granulosicoccaceae bacterium | reverse complement strand
TACATTGAGCGCCAACGTCGCGAAGCTGTCGTACTGGATCAAGCCACGATTGATCTCATTGAAACCCAGTGGCGCGAGCGCGCCGGCAATGAAGCCCTACAAGCTTGGATCAAAGAGCTGCGCGAGCAAGCCATTATCGAGATGAGTCCGTGACCCTACACATCGCCGTCACCCCGGGTGAGCCGGCCGGCATCGGCCCAGAACTGCTCCACGCCCTGCCCCACATCGCAGGCATTCAGTGGGTCATCATCGCCTCTCCTGCACTAGTAAATGGATCAGTAAATGGATCAGTAAATGAATCAGCAAACGGGCTGGCACATATGCTCCAAGCCCGCGCCGACGTCAGTATTGAACCTCCCAGCGTAGCGCTGGGCGCGGCGGTCGAGCCGGGGGTGCTCAATAGCGCCAATGCGGCCTATGTGCTGGCGACGCTAGAGCATGCCGCAGTGGGGGCCTTAAGCGGACGCTTTGCCGCCATTGTCACCGCTCCCGTACACAAAGGCATCATCAATGACGCGGGCATCGCCTTTAGCGGCCATACCGAGTTCTTTGCCGAATGCGCCCAGGCCACGCCGGTCATGATGTTGGTCGGCGGGGGCTTACGCGTCGCGCTCGCCACCACGCACCTTCCCCTGTCTCGCGTACCCGAGGCACTTACCCCCGCCGTGCTAGAGACCGTACTCGGTATTTTGCACCACGATCTGCGCCATCACTTTGGCATAGAGCAGCCGTGCATCAGCGTGTGTGGACTCAACCCTCACGCGGGCGAAGGAGGGCATTTAGGCCGTGAGGACGATGCGATCATCGCACCAGTGCTAGAGCGCTTGCGGGCGCGTATGGATCTGCGCGGCCCGCTTCCCGCTGACACGGCGTTTACGCCCAAAGCCCTGAGCGGCGTCGATGCGGTGTTAGCGATGTACCACGACCAAGGCCTGCCCGTTTTGAAGTACGCCAGTTTCGGCGGCGGCGTGAACGTCACCCTGGGACTGCCCTTTATCCGCACTTCAGTGGACCACGGCACGGCGCTAGATTTAGTCGGCACAGGCCGTGCTGACAGCGGAAGCCTAGTCGCCGCCTGCGAGCTGGCGGCGCAACTGGCCCAGGCAAAACTCAGCGCGCACTCAGGTGCACACTCAGGTGCGCACTCAGGCCGCGAGGCTCGGCAGCCATAGCGCCAGGCCCGGCAGCAGTACGATCAACGCCAACCGAAGCAGATCCACCACCCAAAACGGCGTCACGCCGCGAAAAATCGTCCCGAGCGAGACGTCTTTGAGCACGCTTTTGAGCACAAACACATTCATCCCCACAGGCGGTGTGATCAGGCTAATTTCCGTCACGACCACGACCACAATACCAAACCAAATCAGCACCATTCCTGGGTCAGCTAGCAGGCCCGCTGTCCCGAAATCCAGACTCGCCACCAGCGGGTAGAACACCGGCACGGTCAAGAGAATCATGGACAAGCTCTCCAGCACCGTTCCCAGTGCTACGTAGATCAGCATAATGGCGAGCACTACTAGCAGTGGCGAAGCCTCCATCTCTCTCACCACCTCGACCAACACCTCTGGCAGCCCAGCAATATTGATATAGTTCGAGAAAATCAGCGCCCCAATCAAAATGGCGAAAATCATCGCCGATGTGCGCGCACTCTCTAGCAGCGTTTCAAACAGCCCCGCCACAGTCAAACGACGACGCAACAGCACTATAAAAAACGCCCCCGAAGCGCCGATGCCTGCGGCCTCTGTTGGAGTAAAAACCCCCCCATAGATGCCGCCGATCACCAGCCCAAACAGCCCCAATACGCCCGCAACGCCGCGCAGCGCCTTGAGCCGCGTCGGCCAATCACTGCGCTCACCGCGCGGGCCACTCTCGGGCTTGAGTCGCACGCTGACCAAGACGGCCAGAATGTACAGCGGCACGCCCAATAATCCCGGCAGAACACCCGCGAGAAAAAGCAAGCCAATATCACTCTCGGTCATGATGCCGTAGATGATTAAAATCACGCTAGGCGGGATCAAAATCCCCAGCGTCCCGCCCGCCGCTATCGACCCACTCGCCAGCGCATCGTCATAGCCATAGCGCCGCATCGACGGCATCGCCACCTTGGACATCGTCGCCGCTGTCGCCAGAGACGAGCCACACACGGCACTAAAGCCACCACAGGCGACCACTGTCGCCATCGCCAAGCCGCCACGCCGATGCCCTAAAAAGGCGTTCGCTGCGCCATACAACTCGTCAGACAGGCCCGCCCGGGAAACAAAATTGCCCATCAGCACAAACAACGGCACCACCGAAAGCCCGTAGCTCATAGCGGTCTCGTAGGTAATCACGCCGACCATCGACAAAGACGGCGCCCAGCCGATCATCAGCCCAAAGCCCACAAAGCCCACTAGCCCCATCGCAAAAGCAATCGGCAAGCGCAGCAGCAAAACCAAAGCCAGCATACTGGCGAAGGCGTATAGAGATTCAGTCATCAAAAAGTGCTTTGAGTAGAGAGCCAAGCGCGCTCAGCGCCAACATCAGTGCCATTAGCGCAAACAGGGGCGTCGTAGGCCATTGCAGCATCGCGCTCTGGTCGCCATAGTGATACGACTCCAGCGCTTTCATCGCCACCGCATACGACGTCGCCGCCAGCATCAGCCCCACCAGCGCCTCGCTCAGGCGCATGCGCAGACGCCGCGCAGGCAGGTAGCTATCGAGCAAATCGACAGAGACATGTTCGCCGCGCGCGCCCACCATCGGCAGCGCGCAAAAAACCAAAGCCGCGAGCATCATCTCCGTGACTTCAAAGCTACCAATAATGGGCGCATTGAGCCAATACCGCCCCACCACATCGGCCAAGGTCAGTGCCATCAGCGCCAGCAACACGATAGCACTCATCCCGCCGACCAAGCGGGTGAGGAAGCTGTCGAAAGCGGCTATGGGGAAAGCGCCGCAATTTCGGCCCGTAGATCGGCCATCGCCTGCGCCCCATCGACTCCGCTTTCAGCGACTTTTGCCACCCATGCCGCCTCGATCGGATCAGTGATCGCCTTCACTTGCGCCACCATTGCTTCGCTGGCGCTCAGGATCTCGACGCCCTCGGCTTGCATCGCCGTCAGCCCCGCAGCATCGGCCGCATCCCAGCCTCGACCAGCAATACGGGCAAAGTTCTCACCAGAGGCGCGCTCTAGGGCCTGTTGATTGGCCTCTGACAAGCCCTCGAACTTCGCCTCGTTCATCACCAAGAAAAAGCTGGTGTTATACAAGCCCCCTGGCAGCGTCGTCGCGTGCTTGATCAGCTTCGTCAGCTTGAACGACTTCACCGACTCGGTTGGCAACAACGTCCCATCGGCCACGCCGCTGGAGAGCATTTCGTAGTTCTTGGTCGCAGAGGCCAGCATCGGAGTCGCCCCCAGGCCTTTTGCGACTTCGCTCACCACACCGCCGCCGACGCGCATTTTTAGACCATCAAGGTCAGCCACGCTGTTCACCGGGCGCACAGCATTGAGAATCACGCCAGGACCGTGGGTCATCAAGCCCAGCAACTTTACGCCCTCGTGCTCTTTGGCCGCCGCCAAATGCTTTTGGTGGATGCGCCAATAGGCCACCGAGGTGACCTCTGCACTGTCGCCCAAAAAGGGCATTTCTGCGACGCTAGTGAGCTGGAAGCGCCCGGGCTGATAACCGTGCACACCGTAGGTCAGCGCCGCCACACCGTCTTTGGCCAGATCGAAATGCGCGGGCGGTGCGCCCAAGGCTTTGGGCAAAATGCGTACCTTCAGGTCGCCATTGCTTTCCTTCTCGACCGCGTCAATCCAGGGCTGAATAATATTCGCCACCACCGGGTGCTTCGGCGGCAACCACGATGACATCAGCAAGGTCTCGCCAAAAGCCTGACCAGATACAAGAGCGGCCACGGCAAGGCCCATCAGCTGTAAACGCATTATCCTCATTCCTCTAATAATTGGTGTTGCAGCACTATAGCATGGAGATTTCGCGATCAATTTGTTGCCACTGGAATCACTATACGGGGCCAATAACTATGGACCGTTAGGGTCCACGCTCTCCGTAATTCTCCCGTGTTGTTGGCATCAGCCCTGCTGAATATGCGCCTCTAACGCTGCCAACCCCTCGTCCAGTCCGCGCCGCCCGAATCCAATACGAAAATGATCGCGAGGCGTCGCTCCTAGCTCCGAGCGATAAATCGTACTGGGTAAAAACAACACGCCGCTGCGCTCGACCAAAGACTGACAAAACGCCTCCACATCGGCGCCTTTGTAGCGCGGAAACGCCATGCACGAGCCATCGGGGCGGCGCCAGTCAAATAGCTCGGGATAGCGCGCAAAGAAGGCCTCCCACTTGGGCAGGTTCTCGTCAACAATAGCGTTGTTGCGCTGCAGAATGCGCGCGCGGTGGCGCAGTGCAATCTTCGCCAAGCGCTCGCTGGGACCGGAGTTACAAATAGACAGATAGTGCTTTAAGCGCTCCATCTTGGACAACACCGCCCGGTCTGCGCAAGCGATCCAACCGATGCGCAAACCCGGCAGACCGAGAGACTTAGACATCACATTCAGCGACAAACCGCGCTCGTA
>CAKZUS010000182.1 GCA_937921805.1 uncultured Granulosicoccaceae bacterium | reverse complement strand
GCCGCAGACGGCCGCCTGCTCGCGTTGCACGGCAGTGTAGTCGCGCGCGCCGATGCCCAGTTCGGTCAACACCCCCGTGTAGAGAGGCAAAATGGCCTGCTGCTCCGCACTGAGCTGGGGCAGTGGCAGAATCACGTCCTGGTAGGCCACGCCGTTGCAAGCGCGCTCGTACTCGGTCAATGGTAGCGCTGTGCTGGTGCTCAATGGCGAAGGAAAGTCGATGTCTTTAGGCACATCTTGCAAGGTGACCTTGGGCAAAATGCTGGCATCGCCTTCGCTGTCTTGGCGCTCGCTAAGCGCTTTGGTCATGGCGATGATTCGATCAGCCTCGGCGTCGCTGAGCTGTGCCTGCATGGTGCGCAGTCGCGCGGCTTCCGCTGCGTCGCGGCGGGAAGTCAGCTGAGTGTCCGGCGCCATGGTCAAGGTGACCCGGTGGGCGTTGTCGAGCAGCAAACGGCGGATCAGGCTGGGAATAAAATCCGCGTCTGCGCATTCTTCGCGTAGCGTCTGCAGCGCGGTGTCCATGTCTAGGACTGCCGCAGGGTGGGCACCGTGGTTAGCGGCGGAAAGGCCCTGCATAATGAGTTGTAGGCCGTAGGGAAAGCGATCACCGGTGATCTCGCGCTGTTCTAGCTCAAGCTGATACAACATCGCTTCTAAGTCTTCGCGCGGCACGCCTGTAGCCGCTGTCTTGTCGAGAACCTCAAGAATTTCGCGTTCAATAGCTGCATTGTCGCTCTCGCGAGCGCTCTGCAAGCCGCAGACAAAGACCATCTCGCGCTGGCTCTCTTCTAGCCCGCAAAGCGGCGATGGAGATTCCCCGAGAGAAGAGTTCTCCAGCGCCGCACGCAGCGGGCTGGCGGCGTTGTCGAGCAGCACCATTTGCAAGAGCTTGGCGCGCAGTTGCTCGGACAAGTCGGTGGATTCGCCCAGCAGCCAGCCCATAGCAACGTGGGTCTTGCGCTCTAGGTTTTCGGTGTCATCAGTGGCGTAGGCGCTCTGGACGCGCAGCGGGGCACTGAAGCGCTCTTCGAGCGGAATCGAGACGATATCAGATTCGGGCAGGCGCTCGAAGCGAGACAGCACCAGAGATTGAAAACGCTCGTGCAATACGGCGGGGTCTTTGTCGCCAAAGGTCATGAAAATCGCGTTTGACGGATGGTAGTGCTTGGCGTAGAACTGCTTGAGCTGGGCATAGGTCAAATCGGGGATCACCGCTGGATCGCCGCCGCTGTTGTGGCGATAAGTACTGCGGCGGTGGAGGTGCGTGCAGAGTTCTTGCCAGAGTGTCGAGGGCACGGAGCTCATAGCACCCTTCATCTCATTAAAGACCACGCCTTTGAATTCTAAAGGGCTATTGCGGTCTTCAGGCTCGCTAAATTCAACCCGGTGCCCCTCTTGCGCAAAGTCTAATTCATTGAGCGAAGAGAAGAACACCGCGTCGAGATAGACTTCAAGTAAGTTATCGAAGTCTTTCTCGTTTTGGCTGGCAAACGGGTAAGCAGTCCAGTCAGAGGCGGTAAAGGCGTTCATGAAGGTGTTCAATGAGCGACGCAACATCATAAAAAAGGGGTCGCGCACGGGATAGCGCTGAGAGCCACACAAGGCGGTGTGCTCGAGTATATGCGCGACACCATTGCTGTTTTCAGGTACGGTTTTGAGCGCTACTAGAAACACGTTTTCGCTGTGCTCTGCTGCCAGGTGGTAGTGCACCGCGCCTGTGGCCTTGTGCCGATAGTGCTGGACTTGCAGTGCCAGAGAGTCGATAGCGTGCTGACCCAAAAATTCGAAAGCGTCGTGTTGCGAAATTCCCATAGTGATCCCTAGGTGTGCGCTGGTGCTGAGTTGTGATGTATTGATTGTATCAGTGGCAGAATAGTAGACGTGACTTCGGATCTAAGTTCTAGAATTACTTGTTTGCTCGAGTTGCTCGGGCAATATCGTTGTTAGCGTTGAATAGAGGATTTCTCATGCACTATCTTCACACTATGGTGCGCGTGCAGGACGTCGATGCGTCCATAGACTTTTACTGCGATGGCCTTGGCCTGGTGGAAGTGCGGCGCAATGATTACCCAGAAGGGCGCTTTAGCCTGATTTTTCTGGCCGCCCCCCACGATGTGGACAGTGGCAACAGCGAGCGTGAGGCGCCACTGCTGGAGCTCACTCACAACTGGGATCCGCAAGAGTATGATGGCGGGCGCAATTTTGGTCACCTCGCGTATCGCGTGGAAGATGTCTACGCCTTGTGTGCGCATTTAATGTCCAAAGGCGTCGTGATCAACCGCCCCCCTCGCGATGGCCGCATGGCGTTTGTTCGCTCGCCAGATGGGATATCCATCGAACTATTGCAGGCGGGAGCGCCCCAGCCTGTGCAAGAGCCGTGGGCCTCTATGCCCAATACTGGCACTTGGTAAGGAGGCGACGATCATGGCTAAGCGCGTTGAATTTTATTTTGACTATGTCTCTCCCTACGCCTATTTAATGTTTCGGCGCTTGCACGAGCTGCCCAAATCCTTTGAGGTGACGTATCGTCCTGTGTTGCTCGCGGGATTGCTCCAGCACTGGGGCACGAAAGGCCCAGCAGAAGTCCCTCCACGGCAAGCGTTTACCTACCGGCAAGTGGAGTGGCTAGCGCGCCAGCAGGGCACGTCGTTTCGAATGTGCGACCCGCATCCTTTTAATCCTTTGGCGTTGCTGCGCCTCACGCTGGCGCAGCAATGCGCGCGCGGGGTGATTGATGAGTGTTTTCGCTATGTGTGGCAGCAGGGGAAAACGCCCTTGAACGAGGCGGATTTCTCGCAGTTGTTGAGCGCCGTGGCGGAGCGTTCGCATACGATCCCAACGGCCTTGCAAGATGGCATGCAGTGCGAATCGGTGAAGACGCTGCTGCGCAGTGAGACGGATAAAGCGGCGGCGAAGGGAGTTTTTGGTGTTCCCACACTGAGAGTGGCTGATCAGCTTTACTTTGGCCTTGACAGTCTTGCGATGTTTCTGGAAGATCACGCCTAAATCAATGGCTGCTAATTTCTAGGCAGCCTTTTCTGATCGTAGCGAATAGGCTGTACCCCTGGAGGGTGCTCGACATAATGGGCGTCGTACCATTGCTCAAAATCATGAGGCGATAGCGGGCGCGAGAAATAAAAGCCCTGCATGTGTTCGAACTCGTTTTGACGCAGAAACTCACGCTGATCGGCATGCTCAACGCCGGAAGCAATGATTTTGATCCCCATACCCTGGCCTAGGTGAAGTACTGCCAGCGATATAAGGGCATTGTCTTTGCTGCCGGGCAGCTCTGAGACAAAGCTACGATCGATTTTGACACTGGTGAACGGGAAGCGCTTGAGGTTTCCGAACGAAGAATAACCCGCGCCGGAATCATCTAGCACCAAACCAATGCCAACGGCGCGCAACTCTCGCATGAGCGTATCTGTGCGCTTATCTTCTTGCAGCAGGGCGCTCTCGGTCACCTCCAAATTTAACAAGTT
>CAKZUS010000181.1 GCA_937921805.1 uncultured Granulosicoccaceae bacterium | reverse complement strand
GCAGTGACAGCCATAGTGTGCTGGAGACGGCGTTTATGAATAGATTGCATCGTCATTACACCGTCAGGTTCTTGCCAACCATGCGCACCAGGAAGAACGCAACGAGGTTGGCCAAAATGATCGCGAACACACCACCTGCAGAGGCGACACCAATATCAAAGCCTTGCAGTGCTTGCGAGAAGATTAAGAACGCCAGGTTGGTCGACTGCGTACCCGGCCCCCCCGAGGTTGTCACGAAGATCTCGGCGAAAATCGACAGATGGAAAATCGTCTGGATCATGAGCACAATCGCAATCGGGCGTGCCAAATGCGGCAAGGTGAGATAGCGAAACTGCGCCCAAAAGCCTGCACCGTCCAGGCGGGCAGCCTCTTTTTGCTCTTGATCTTGACTCTGCAGAGCCGTCATAAAGATCAATATCGCAAATGGTGTCCATTGCCAGCTGACGATGATAATGACCGACAGCAGCGGATACTGCGTCAGCCAGTCTATCGGCTCGGCGCCCAGAGCCTGGGATAAAACAGCGAACAACCCATAAATGGGGTTCATCATCATGTTCTTCCACAGCAATGCGTTAACAGTGGGCATGATGAAAAACGGCGAGATCAGCATCACTCGCACAATATTGCGGCCCCAGAATGGTCGATCGATAAGTACCGCGATCGCCAGTCCCAAAACCACCGTAATCAGTAGCACCGACCCGACGAGCAGCAGCGTATTGAGCAACGCAGGCCAGAAAGTAGGGTCTGTGTAGAAAAATTCGTAATTAGACCATCCCACAAAACCAGAGCGCTCGGGGTAGAGCAAATGATAGCGTTGGGTGGAGAAGTACAGCGTCATGCTTAGCGGGATAATCATCCACAGCAACAGCAGGATCACGCTAGGCGCTTGAAGCCATCGGGAGAGCGTTGAGTTCATTGTGAAGCCTCTCTAAAAAAGCGAATAAAGGCTAAAAAAACACGAGGCGCAAAATGCGCCTCGTGTAGAAAGACAGTACTACAAAGGCGTGGCCCTAGTAGTAGCCACCTTTTTTCATCTCACGATCGGCAGCTGCCTGCGCGTTCGCCAGTGCTTCAGAGACATAGATGTCGCCAGCCAGTGCTGCGGTCATCTGCTGACCTACCGCGATACCAATCGCCTGGAACTCAGGGATTGCAGCGAACTGAACGCCGGTGTAGGGCGTTGGATCTTGGGTAGAGTTGGAAGGATCGGCAGAGAGAATAGCCGTCAGTTCCGCTTCAGCAAACACTGCTGCTTCTTGGAAATTAGGGTTGTCATAGGTAGAGGTACGGGTACCGGTAGGTACTGCGCCCCAGCCGTTTCTAGAAGCAACCAGCTCGATGTAGTCTTTAGAAGTCGCCCACTCGATGAAGGTTTTTGCGTCGTCAGCTTGCTTGGTGCCTGCTGGAATGGCCAATGACCATGCCCACAGCCAGTTTGCGCCACGGCTTGTTACAGCAACAGGAGATTGTGCAAAGGCAATCTTGTCGTGCACTTTACTCTGCTCAGGATTGGTCACAAAGGAAGCCGCGATCGTCGCGTCAATCCACATGCCACACTTGCCTTCGTTGATCAGTGCCAGGATTTCGTTGAACGAGTTACCGGCTGATCCTGGAGGACCGTACTTGGTGAGCAGGTCAACGTAGAAGCTTACAGCGTGGTTCCAGGCTGGGCTATCGAGGTCTGGAGTCCAGTCTTCGTTGAACCATTTGGCGCCAAAAGAGTTCGCCATGGTGGTCAAGAACGCCATGTTGTCGCCCCAGCCTGGCTTGCCGCGCAGACAGATGCCGTACATACCCGCGTCACGATCAGTCATCGCGGCGGCGGCATCAGCAATGTGGCCCCAAGTTGGGTTGTCGGACATGGCCATGCCTGCTGCGTCGAGCAAGTCTTTGCGGTACATGATCATGGAGCTTTCGCCGTAGAACGGTGCAGCATAGAGCTTGCCGTCGTGGCTCAGGCCGCCACGCATGGCTGGCAGAATGTCATCAACGTCGTAGTCAGCGCTGAATTCCAGCGACTCCAACCAGCCACGTGAGCCCCAGATAGGCGCTTCGTACATGCCGATTGTCATTACGTCGAACTGGCCACCTTTGGTGGAGATGTCCGTCGTCACACGCTGGCGCAGTACGCCTTCTTCCAAGGTCACCCAGTTCAGAGTGATGCCTGGATTTGCAGCTTCAAATTCAGGGGTGAATTTTTGCATTTCGACCATGTGACCGTTGTTCACGGTCGCAATGGTCAGCTCGCCGGCGGTAGCCAGTCCGCTCACGCCCAACAATGCCGCAGCTACTGCGGTAATGCGAAGTGTTTTCATCGAATTCCTCCATCGATAGTGGTGTGTAATCACTCAGCTAGTTTCGGTACTTTTCTCGCATGCGGCTAATACAAAAATTGTTGGTGATCATACTTTTTTGCACAAATTTCTTCAAATACAGAATTATTGTGCAAATAAATACTTGCTAAGCTTTTCCACACATCAATTCGCTTTCCCTTTGGTGCGACGTCGATCAGACCCGTCAGCGCGACATTTGCGACGCCAGATCATATCGACTGCCGACAGGGCGATTATTGGGAGAACACCACCATATTGTCGCGATGCACCAGCTCTGGCTCAGCGACATAGCCCAGAATGCGGGCAAAACTTGTGCTGGACTCGCCACAGAGCTTCTGCGTCGCGGCGATGGAGTAGTTCACCAGCCCACGGGCTAGCTCTACACCATCCGGGCCATGAATAGAGACCAGCTCACCACGGCGAAAGCGCCCTTGTGCCTCTAGCACCCCCGCGGCCAGCAGACTCGACCCCTGCGAGCGCAGCACACGGGCAGCGCCTGCATCAATATGTAGTGCGCCGCGCAATTGCAATTGATTGGCCAGCCATTGTTTACGCGCTTCCAGCGGCGGCTTGGAGGGCAACAGGCACGTGCCCACAGGCTCGCCCTGATAAATCGACCACAGCACACCGGGCTGCGCGCCGGGCGCGATCACCGTTGTGGTGCCCGAGCGCGCCGCGCGCTCGGCGGCTAGGAGTTTGGTCACCATACCGCCGCGCCCCCATTTGCCGCCATCACCAGCGACAGCGCGTAGGCTTTGGTCTTCTGCGTAGCCTTGTTTGATGAGCTGCGCATCGTGATGCTGACGCGGGTCTTTGTCGAATAATCCCGGCTGGTCAGTCAGAATCAACAGCGTATCGGCGGCCACCAAGTTCGCTACTAAGGCGGCCAAGCTATCATTGTCGCCAAAGCGGATTTCATCGGTGGTCACGGTGTCGTTTTCGTTGATGACCGGCAGCACGCCGCGTGCGACCATCGCCTGCAGAGCAGATTTCACGTTGAGATAACGCTGCCGGTAAGACAGGTCTTCGTGAGTCAGCAGCACTTGCGCTGCCTGCAGGCCATAGTCAGCCAGCGCCCGCGCCCAAGCCTCGACCACACCCGTCTGACCAACGGCGGCGGCGACTTGCAGCAGGTGCAACGCCGCCGGACGCTCGCGCCACCCCAAGCGCACGATGCCCTCTGCCACCGCCCCCGAGCACACCAGCACCAGATCTACTCCGTCGGCTTGCAGCTGCGCCAGTTGCGAGGCCCAGTGCGCGATGGCCTCGCGGTCTAGGCCCTCGCCGTCGGCAGTAATCAGCGAACTGCCAATTTTCACTACCCAGCGTTTACGCATCGCCAGGACTCTCGTGCTCCTCCCAATGCGGTGGGCGCGGGGCCTGAACGGGTGTTTTGGGGGCACGTTCTGCCGCGACGCGCTCTAACTCATCCATGATGGCGCGCACGAGTTCTTGCGTCCCCTGCTGCGTGATCGCAGCGACGGTGAACACGGGTCCCTCCCAGTGCAGCGCGTCAATGACGGCTTGGCGGCGGGCCTCAAGCTCGTCTTCAGGCACAAGATCTTGCTTGCTAAAGACCAGCCAGCGCGGCTTATTGGCCAGCTCATCATCGTAGCGCCGCACCTCTTCGACCAGCGCCACGGCCGCCGCCGCGGGATCACTATTGTCATACGGGGCAAGGTCAACCAAGTGCAGTAAAACTTGCGTGCGGTTAAGGTGGCGCAAGAACAGATGCCCTAACCCCAAGCCATCGGCTGCGCCTTCGATCAAGCCCGGAATATCCGCCATCACAAAGCTGCGCAAGCGATCGACTGACACCACCCCCAGGTTGGGGTGTAGCGTCGTGAACGGATAGTCGGCGACTTTGGGGCGGGCGGCAGAGACAGCACGAATCAGCGTTGATTTGCCTGCATTGGGGTAGCCCAACAGCCCCACATCAGCCAACACCTTCAGCTCTAGACTGGCGCGCATGCGCTCGCCTTCAGAGCCATTGGTTGACTCGCGCGGTGCGCGGTTGACCGAGCTTTTAAAGCGCACGTTGCCCAGGCCCCGGAAGCCCCCTTGAACAATCTTGGTCACCTGACCGACTTCAGCCATATCGGCAATCACTGCCTCGGTATCGAGTTCCTTCACGACCGTGCCTACCGGCACGTCCACGATGAGGTCTTCGCCCGCAGCGCCGGTCATGTTTTTGCTGCGCCCGTTCTCGCCACGCTCTGCGCTAAAAGTACGGGTGTGGCGAAAATCGGCCAGCGTGTTGAGGTCCGCTGTCGCGCGAAAATACACGCTGCCACCGTGACCGCCGTCACCGCCGTCCGGTCCCCCACGGGGGATGTACTTCTCGCGGCGAAAACTGACGCAGCCGTTGCCGCCGTCACCCGCGATAACTTGAATAACCGCTTCGTCAACAAACTTCATGTCGGGGTTCCGTTGTCGGCCAAAAGAATGGCCTATATCTCATCTTAAACTTCATCGCGCCCAATAAAAAACCCCGCTCACGGCGGGGTTTCGCATCGCAAGCCAGCAAAGGGCTATGCCGCTACAGGCTCAATGCTGATGTGCTTGCGATTCTTGGGGCCGCGCATATGAAAACGCACCACGCCGTCAGCCGTCGCAAACAGGGTGTGATCGCGGCCGCAGCCTACATTATCACCAGGGTGCACTTTGGTGCCACGCTGGCGAATCAGGATGTTGCC
>CAKZUS010000180.1 GCA_937921805.1 uncultured Granulosicoccaceae bacterium | reverse complement strand
CACCAGGGCAACTCTCGATAGACGTGGTGCAAACTTTTCGTGCTATTTGGCACTCTGCCCCAAGCCCCATGCTCGCATATTGCCGCAGTGGCACCCGCAGTTGCACGCTCTGGGCCATCAGCGAAGCAGGGCACAGCCCCGTCGATGAGATCCTCGGTGCGGCCGCCAGCGCAGGCTACGACCTTACGGGAATGCGAGACCAACTTGGCAGTGCCGTGACCAACGCGTAACCAGAGCGCTGCGACAGCCCTCTTCTCTCTCCGCAAGCAGTGGGCGAGGCACCGCCACAGTGGTACCATCGCCACATGGAAACACTGCTCTCGGTCAAAAATATACATAAGTGCTTCGGGCAAACCGAAGTGCTGCGCGGTCTATCGCTCAATGCTGAGCGCGGCGATGTCATCTCGCTCATCGGCGCCAGTGGCTCTGGCAAGTCCACTTTTTTGCGCTGCATCAATGTGCTCGACCACGCAGAGCGCGGCGAAATTCGTTGTGCAGGCGAGCATATTACGCTCCCCCAGGCCCACCCAGAGCAGCTGCAGCGCCTGCGTAGCAAGCTCGCGATGGTGTTTCAGCAGTTTAATTTATGGTCACACATGACCGTGCTGCAAAACGTCATGGAGGCGCCCGTCCAGGTACTACGAGAGCCGCTGGACACCGTACGAAAGCGGGCCATGGCGCTACTGGAGCAAGTGGGGGTCGCCGATAAAGCCGACCACTACCCCAGCTACCTCTCTGGCGGACAGCAGCAGCGCGTCGCGATTGCACGAGCACTGGCGATGAACCCCGAAGTGATTTTGTTCGACGAGCCGACCTCGGCGCTTGATCCCGAGCGTGTAGGCGAAGTGCTCAACGTGATGCGCGCCCTCGCCCAAGAAGGGCGCACCATGATCGTCGTCACCCACGAAATGAGCTTTGCACGCGAAGTCTCCGATCAGGTGATGTTTTTGCACCAAGGACAGATTGCCGAACAAGGCCCTCCTGAGCAGCTCTTCGGCGCTCCCAGCTCGCCTGAATTGCGACAATTTCTATCCCACTAACCCTAGCGTTTTTACACCAATTAAAAAGGAATCCAATGAAAGCACCCTTTATTGCTGCGGCCCTCGCCGCCTGCCTGAGCACCGTCGCCGTTGCCGATCAGCGCACCGTCATCATGGGCACCGAAGGCGCCTATCCTCCGTTTAACTCTATCGACTCCAATGGCAAGCTCGTAGGCTTTGACATTGAAATTGGCGATGCATTATGCGAAGCCGCGCAGTTCCAGTGCGAATGGGTAACCAATGACTGGGATGGCATCATTCCCGGCTTGCTGGCTAAAAAATACGACACCATTTTGGCGTCTATGTCCATCACTGAAGAGCGCAAAGAGCAAGTCGCCTTTACCGGCAAGTACTACACCACTCCAGCTCGCTTCGTCGTCGAAGCCAGCGCAGCGGGCAGCGTCAATGGCGATGACCTGAATGCGAGCTTCCAAGGCAAAACCGTGGCAGTCCAGTCGTCAACGATCCATCAGAACTTCGTCACCGACATGTTCGATGACGGCGTAAAGATAAAAGCCTACGATACTGCCGAAGCAGCATATCTTGATCTCGCTGCAGGACGCGTTGATGCCTTCTTTGGCGACTCTGTAGGCATCGATGACGGCTTCTTGAAAACAGAACAAGGCCAAGGCTACGTCATGGACGGTCCTTCCTACTCTGACGTGAAATACTTCGGTGATGGCGCTGGAATCGCCATTCGCAAAGAAGACACGGACTTAGTGGAAGCTTTTAATGCCGCTATTGCTGAGATTCGTGCCAACGGCACTTACGCTGCGATCCAAGCCAAGTACTTCGACTTCGACGTCTACGGCGACTAATCGACGCTGCTGATGAACACGATCAACGAGTGGCTCTTTGAGGGCTATGGCGACGAAATACTGCGCGGTCTCACTCTGACCGTCAGCGTCGCTGTCGGCGCTCTGGCACTCGCTATCGTGCTCGGTATGCTTGCCGCCCGCGCCAAGCTCGCGCCCTCGCGCGTAGCACGCGGCGCGGCAAGCCTCTATACGACCGTAGTACGCGGCATCCCTGAGCTGGTGCTCATTCTGGTGCTCTACTACGGCTTCCCGACGCTGGTCCAGTCGATGCTGGCGCAGGTCGCGCCCGATTATCGACTCAACTTCAACCCCTACGTCACCGGGGTCTGCGTGCTGGGTACGATTTATGGAGCGTTTCTCACCGAAGTCTTCCGCGCTGCCTTTCTGGCGGTGCCTCGTGGCGAGCTAGAGGCCGCCACCGCTTTTGGCATGACGCCGCGGCAGGTCTTTTGGCGCATTCACTTGCCGCAAATGTGGCGCTATGCCCTGCCCGGGCTCGGCAATGTGTGGATGGTGCTGGTCAAGGCCACCGCACTGGTGTCCGTTATTCAACTGCAAGAGATGATGTACTGGGCCAAGCGAGCGGGCGAGGCGACCCATCAGCCGTTTAAGTTCTTGTTGTTAGCGATGGTGCTCTACCTCGCCATCACTTTTGTATCGGAACAGTTTTTTGCCGCAGCAGAACGACGCGCTGCGCGTGGGGTCCGGCGCGCATGAACGGGCAGATTATTCTCGACAGTTTGCCCAAGCTTGCCGAAGGCGCGGCCATGACCATCTGGCTGACGCTGTTTTCAGTGGTCGTCGGATTTGTGCTGGCGTTGCCGATGGCTGTGGCCCGCATACAGCCTAGTGCCTGGCTGCGCATGCCTGTGCACACGCTGATTTATATCGTTCGTGGCACGCCGCTAATCTTGCAGCTGTACATGGTCTATTTTGGGCTGGGGCAGTTCAACAAAGAGCTCAAAGCCCTAGGGCTGTGGTGGTTTTTCCGTGATGAGATGCATTGCGCGCTGCTAGTGTTGATTCTCAATAC
>CAKZUS010000179.1 GCA_937921805.1 uncultured Granulosicoccaceae bacterium | reverse complement strand
AATGGGCATAAAGATATGCTGCGGAGCCTGGGAGAGCAGCGCGGTATAGATGGCGGCTAAAACCCCACGGTTGCCGACGCTGCACTCTAGATTTATCCCACGCCCGGAGGGCTTAGCTAGCTCTCCGGTGATCCACAGGCGTTTGTTATCGAGTAGCTGGTCGAGCATGATTCGATTATCTTCGAGCACGATGGTGGCGAAGTGCTCTTCGGGGCGCTCATAGAGGATATGAAACCCTAAGACATCCAGGTAGAAGTCCTTGGATGTCTGCAGATCTGTCACATAGAGTTCTGGGACCAGCATGGCGAGGATTTATCCACCGTGTTCTTGGCTTTGTTCTCGGCTTTGCAGCACCCCCGTCAGCCAATCGGGGTCCATTTCGGGCACTGATGACAGAAGTAGCTGCGTGTACTCGGGGTGGGGAGGGCTAAACACTTGGCTTTTGGGGCCTTGCTCCACCACTTTCCCTTGGAACATCACCACAATCTCGTCAGAGATCGCGCGCACGGTGGCGATGTCGTGGGTGATGAACAAAAAGCTCATACCCAGCTCGTTTTGAAGCTTTAACAGCAGTTTTAAGATGCCTTCTTGGACAATCTGATCCAGCGCTGAGGTGACTTCGTCGCAGATAATCAGCTCTGGCTCAGCGGCTAAGGCGCGGGCGATGCAGATACGTTGTTTCTGTCCACCAGAGAGTTCTTCGGGTAGGCGGTCAAAGAAGCTAGCGTCGAGTTCGATCATCTCTAGCAGTGCGATAATGCGCTGCTCCAGCGCGGCCCCGCTTAGCCCGAGGTAGAACTCCAGCGGGCGCCCGATGATCTCTCCGACGCTCTGGCGGGGGTTCATGGCGGTGTCTGCCATTTGGTAGATCATCTGGATTTTTTGCAACTGCTCGCGGCTGCGGTCTTGCAGGCGTCGGGGCAGTAACTCGCCATTGAACTGCACGCTACCCGCATCGCTGGGAAGCAGTCCTGTGATGACGCGGGCGGTGGTGGATTTGCCCGAGCCGCTCTCTCCGACAACGGCTACGGTGCAGCCACGGGGTACCTGCATCGAGACTTGATCGAGAACTTGAGTAGGGCCATAGCTCGCGTCGATGCTGTCCACGCTCAAAATATAATCGTCGTGGGAATTCTCTTCTTTCTCTAGGGCGCGCACCGACCACAGCGAGCGGGTATAGGGCTTTTCGGGGGCGCTCAACATCTGCCGCGTCTCGGCCTCTTCGACCTCTTCGCCGTAGCGCAAAACCTTAATAGAATCGGCCATTTGCGCGACCACAGCCAGATCGTGGGTGATATAAATCGCGGCGGTGTCAAAGCGCTCCACGATATCGCGCATCGCGGCAAGCACTTCGACCTGGGTGGTGACATCCAACGCCGTGGTCGGCTCGTCGAAGATAATCAAATCGGGGCGCGGCGACATCGCCATCGCGGTCATCACGCGCTGGAGTTGCCCTCCAGAGACTTGGTGTGGGTAGCGCTCACCAATATGTTTGGAATCCGGCAGTTGCAGGGATTCATACAGGCCAATCGCATCGCTGCGGCTCTCCGACAGCGCACGAATCCCCGCGCGGTCTGCTGCGCGGGTGGTTTGTTCGATCAGGCGATGAGCGGGGTTAAACGACGCGGCGGCGCTTTGGGCGACATAGGCAATGCGGGTGCCCCACAGGCCGAGCTTTTCTTTGTCAGACATCTGCGCGAGGTCTTGACCCTCGAACTCAATGGAGCCAGAGACGAGTCGGCAGCCGGGCTGGGTATACCCCATCGCCGCCTTGCCCAAGGTGGATTTCCCTGCGCCGGACTCACCGATCAGCCCCAGAACTTCGCCCCGGTGTAGCGTCAGGTCGACGCCTTTGATGATCTTATGCCAGCGTTCATCGGAGAATCCGTCAATCCGCACATCGCGCATCTTCAGCAGTACTTCACCCTTACTCATCACGCAACCCGCTTGTCTGGTGGAGGAACCAATCGACGATAAAATTCACCGCCACAGTGAGCAAAGCAATCGCCGCTGCGGGAATCATGGGTGTCATCGCTATTTTAAAATCGTACTGGGCGAACTGAATCAGCGATGCATTTTCGCGCACCATCGACCCCCAGTCTGCCGTCGGGGGTTGGATCCCCACGCCCAAAAAGCTCAACGCAGCGATAGACAAGAAGACAAAGCAGAAGCGCAAGCCAAACTCGGCAATAAGCGGCGCCATAATATTGGGCAGTATCTCGCGGCGCATAATCCAGCCCAGGCCCTCGCCGCGCAGTTTGGCCGCTTCGACGTAGTCCATCACCACGACATTCACCGCCACCGAGCGCGTCAGGCGAAACACCCGCGTCGAGTCCAAGACGGCGAGAATACCGATCAGGCTCCAAGCCGATGATCCGAACACAGACAGCAGCATCAGCGCAAAAATCAGCGCAGGGATAGCCATCAGCACGTCTACCGCGCGACTCAGCACTTGGTCTAGCCAGTTGCGGCTGATCGCGGCCACCAGACCTAAGCAGCCGCCAATCAAAAACGCCAATATAGTTGTCACCAGAGCGAGGCCAATCGTATTGCGCGCACCGTAGATCAAGCGCGAGTAGATATCGCGTCCAATCTGGTCGGTGCCCAGCAGGTGCTCACTGCTCGGCAGGGCATAAGACTCAGCGAACACTTCTGACTCGCCATGCGGCGCGATATAGGGCGCAGCAACTGCGACGACGATATAAGCGGCGACGACAATAAAGCCAAACCAGGCTGTGGGCGGAGCTTTGCTCAGCGAGATCCACAGACGTTGCCAACGGCTGCGGCGCAGTCGCAGCGCGCCGATCTCGGCAGTAGCGGAGTAGTTTTCTTCACTCATCTTGGATGCAACAAACGGGGGTTGGTGACGATGCCGATGATGTCGGCAGTCAGGTTGAGAAGAATGTACGTCGCGGCAAAGAACAGCGCGCAGGCCTGTACGACAGGCATATCGCGGGTGGTTACCGCATCAACCATCAACTGCCCCACTCCAGGGTAGGTAAACACTTTCTCCACCACGACCACTCCTACGACCAGATACGCCAAGTTAAACGCAACCACCGTCGCGATAGGCGCCCAGGCATTGGGCAGTGCGTGCTTGAGAATAATCTCGCGCTGGCTCGCGCCAGAGAGCCGTGCCATCTCGATATAGGGCGAGGCCAGCAGATTGATAATCGCGGCGCGCGTCATACGCATCATATGCGCGACGATCACGAGAGTGAGCGTCATCGCAGGGAGGGCGACTTTATAGAGGCGATCCAAAAACCCTGTGCTGGCATCGACATTCGCCAGAGACGGAAACACTGGCCACAGTGAGGACAGACAGAGAATCAAGATATAGGCGACAAAGAATTCTGGGGTTGAGATCGTGGTCAGCGTCGCGGCATTGGCTGAGCGGTCATAGGCCGAGTTGCGATACAGCGCCGTGGTGAGGCCCAGAAACAAGGCCAAAGGCACCGCCACTACGGCGGCGACCGAAGCAAGAAAGAGCGTATTCCAAAGCCTCGGGGCGATCAGATCAACCACTTCACGCGAGCGGTCTACGCCCGAGGCTGCCCGCCCAGAGAACGAGGTGCCAAAGTCTCCTTGGGCCACGCCTTTTATCCACTCAAAATACCGCACTATCGCCGGGCGATCGAGGCCGAGTTCTTCGCGAAAGGCCGCAACGGTATCTTCGGTGGCCGCCTGCCCCAGAATCGCCTGCGCGAAGTCTCCAGGCATCATAGAAATAGAGCTAAAAATGATGGCTGACACCACCACCAGGGTCGCAAGACCCAGCGCTAAACGTTTACAAACCGTCGTGATGATCGGATTCAAGAGACCCCCTTGGAAGTGATGCCGAGGCACTGACTATTATTGTTAGACCATGTTCTGCGCAGCAGGTCAAGCGCGCTGTGCTGCCAAGGGTACTACCTGAGGTGCCTCCAGGAGCACTGTCAGGGTTGCGACGCTGCGAGTAATTTAGTCGTAAGATTGGCGCTTTATTCTAACGCTGAACTCCCCTTATGCAACGCGAACTCGGCTGCTGCTACTACCCTGAACACTGGCCCGCCTCGCAGTGGCAAGACGATGCGCGACGCATGCGCGCAGCGGGCTTAAGCTGGGTGCGTATTGGGGAGTTTGCCTGGGGGCGTATCGAGCCAGAACCTGGCTGCTTTCAGTGGCAGTGGCTGGATCAAGCCGTAGCGGTGTTGCACGAGCACGGCCTACGCGTTGTGCTCGGCACGCCCACGGCAACGCCGCCCAAATGGGTCGTCGATCGCCACCCCGATATGCTCCCCGTCACGGCCCAAGGGCGCGTATTGGGCTTTGGTTCGCGTCGGCATTATTGTTTTAGCCATGTAGGCTTTCGCGAGGAAAGCCGCCGAATCACCGAAGCCATGGCCCAGCGCTATGGGCGCATCGTGCAGGCATGGCAAACCGACAATGAATACGGCTGCCACGACAGCACCCTGTCGTACTCCGACTCGGCACTACGCGGCTTTCGCGCCTGGCTGCAGGAGCAGTACTCCAGCATCGACGCCCTCAACACGGCTTGGGGCAATGTATTTTGGTCGATGGAATACCAAGAGTTCAACGATATTGGTTTGCCGATGCCCACCGTGGCAGACACCAACCCCATGCACCAGCTCGCCTTTCGGCGCTATACCTCAGATCAGGTGGTGGCCTTTAATCGCAGCCAAGTGGACGCCATCCGGGCGCATAGCGACGCCCCTATTTCGCACAACTTTATGGGCCGCATTACCGACTTTGATCACTTCGCAGTAGGCCAAGATCTCGATATTGCCACCTGGGACAGCTACCCCTTGGGCTTTTTGGAAGATCGCGTCGGCGCTGATGCCGCGCAGCAACGCCAGTTTGCCCGCCAAGGCGACCCAGATTTTCAAGCGTTTCACCACGACCTGTATCGCGCCGTGGGGCGCGGTCGCTGGTGGGTCATGGAACAACAGCCCGGCCCCGTCAACTGGGCGCCCTACAACCCCGCCCCGCTGCCCGGTATGGTGAGACTCTGGACCTGGGAGGCGTTTGCGCATGGCGCCGAAGTGGTGAGCTATTTTCGCTGGCGGCAATGCCCCTTTGGCGCGGAGCTGATGCACTCGGGCCTGCTGCGCCCCGATGGCGAGGCGGCGCAGGGCCTGCTCGAAGCACAGACCGTCGCCCAAGAGCTGCGCGATGCCCCCGCGGTGCAGCCGCTCGCGGCGCAGGTCGGCATTGTCTTTGACTACGACGCCGACGCGGCTTGGGCCATTCAGCCACACGGCCAGGGCATGAGCTATTTCGGCTTAGTCTTTGATACGTATAAAGCCCTGCGACGGATGGGTCTGAATGTCGATATTCTCGGCCCCAATCAGCGCGATTTTAACGGCTACGAGATCGTGCTACTGCCCGGGATGATACACATGCCCGAGGCGCTCAAAACGGCGCTTGATCTCAGCGGCGCCCTAGTGGTCGTGGGGCCGCGCGCTGATGCGCGAGATGCTCAGCTACGCATTCCTACCCCACTAGGACCGCAGCTCCCGGGCCTCGACACCACGGTCAGCTACGTCGAGAGTCTACGCCCTGACCTGCCCATCCCACTGACGACTGGTCATGCCGTGCACTACCGCGAACACCTCGACGGCAGCGCCGAGGCGCTCTTGCAAGATCATTGTGCAAGCGCCGTAGTGGTGCGCGAACAGCAGTGGGTCTATTGCGGAGCGTGGCTCGACGCCGCAGCGCTGGACGCGGTGTTGCGCCCCTTATGCGATGAGCGACAGCTCAGGGTCTATGACCTGCCCCCAGGATTGCGGCGGCGCGAAACCCTCGGCGAGGAGTTCTGGTTTAACTATAACGATCACGCCGTCCACTACGCCTCTCACACCCTCCCCGCTGCAGGCGTGCTGCGGCGCGATAAATAATCGCTACTGGCCCAACTGCTCGCCTAGAAGCTGCGCCACAATACGCACTCCCTGCTCAGCGTGCGCGGCGCTGGCATGGGAGAAGTTCAGGCGTATTGCGGGGTAGGCGTCATGCGA
>CAKZUS010000178.1 GCA_937921805.1 uncultured Granulosicoccaceae bacterium | reverse complement strand
GCAGCTGCTCCAACAAGTCTCCTTGCACGCCGCTACTACCGCCTGTCGAACCAGAGCCATTAGAACCGCCAGCGCCTTCGGAGCCGCCCAGCATGCCTTGGAGTTGTTCCAACAGAGCCATCAATTGCTGCAGCAGATCGTCTTGTGAAGTACCGCCGCCCGTCGTCATGCCCGAGCCGCCGCCGGTGCTGCCTTCAGAGCCACCGGTGCTGCCCGAGCCACTAGCGCCGCCGGTGCTGCCACCCGAGCCACTAGCGCCTCCAGCACCACTTCCAGAACCACTGCTGGAGCTGCCTGAGCCTTGCGTATTTTGGAGTTGAACCAACAGCGCCCGGAGCTGTTCAAGCAGGTTTTCATCTGAGGCACCGCCGCCGCCTTCAGTTCCCCCGCCACTGTGATCGCAGCCTTGTGTCTCTTGGCTTGATTGGGAACCGTTCATGGCCTGAGACGCGCTAGACTGCATCTGAGCTTCGCCTTGGCTTGCAGCGTTTTGCTGCCCACCGCCATTGTTGCCCATGCTTCCAAGTAGTTCGCTCGCCATTCCAAGGAGCTGAGGCAACATGCTCATGAGGCCGCCCAGGCCGCCACCGCCGCCGAGCATTCCCATCGCTTGAGTGGCCATGCCCATGACATCTCCCAGGCCTGCGCCCAAGTTGCCACCGAGACCGGCTGCGCCCATGTCTGTCGCCGCGCCAGCTGAAGAGGCTTTGGCACGAGACTGATCTAGCGAGGAGCTAAAAGCATCACCGAGAGAGGAACTGGAAGAATGAGAGGCACCCGCAGAGTGCATATTGCTCGCATCATGCGAGCCACTGGCATAAGTCATTGTATTGGCCTTAGTTGTGTTATGACATCAACCTCACTATGCCAGAAACACCAAAAAAACCGGAACACCAAAATAGGCCACTTATTTCCGCTGTGAGCCTCCTGCAAAATGGGCTGTAGAGGCCACTGTTGTGGTCAGCCCCCAAAAAATCGGCGCTATTGGCGTTTTTCGACGCGATTTGCTCTCAAAGTGCGGTATTAAAGCTCCCAATGGCTCTCATGCCGATCCCCGTCACAAATTTCTACTACAGACAATAAATGTAACCAAATGGGTACAAAAAAGCGGCTAGGGTCACGCCTCACGCCTCATAAACCTCGCAAGCCGCGCTCACCAGTGCTGCAAAGCTTGCCGATACATCTCTTGCATATCTTGGCTGCTGGCCAAGCGGGGCGCGTTGCCGATAGCCCGCCCCTGACGCATGCTCGATTCGGTCAAAGCCGGTAGATCCGAGGCATCAAAGCCCAATGCTAACAAGCCATTGGGCAGGCCAGTTTTGGCCATCAGTTCTATCAAGCGAGCGCTCAGCAAAGCACCCGAGGCATTCGGGTCTGTACTGTCTAGCGTCGCGCCGAGCAACTGAGCGGCGCGCTGATGACGCATCGGTGCCCCTGGTGCAGTAAAACGCACAATAGCGGGCAGGCTCACAGCGACGCTAATACCGTGCGGGATAAAGGGCGAAGCCTGCGGGTAGTCAGCAGTCTCTATATCCGACATAAGATGGGTAATGCCATAAGACATGGCATGCGGCAGGTGCGTGCCGGCATGCCCAAACGCGATGCCCGCCAGCGTCGCCGCCCAGCTCATCTTATCGCGCGCCTGTTGTTCGCCCTCTACCGCGTCGATCAGATATTGTCCACATAGCGACAAGACCTCTTTGGCGAGTAAATCACTCCAGGGATTGGCGCCCTGGGTGCTGGGACGCAAGCGCGGGTCGGCAGAGACCTCCCAGTCGCAATAGGGCTTGGCGGTATAGCACTCTAGCGCATGACTCAGGGCATCAAACCCCGTGCTGGCCGCCATCGTTCGGGGCAAGGCATCCGTGCATGCGGGATCAACAATCGCGACATCGGGCAACATATACGCGCTGGCAAAAACGAATTTGCAGCGCAGCGCCGTCAAACGCAGCACCGATACCGGCGTACACTCCGACCCAGTGCCCGATGTGGTCGGGCAGGCGATATGCGGCCACAGCGGCCCCGGTACGCTTTTGCCCGCTCCCATCGGGGGAGCAAAGTATTCGTTGACCGGCGTTTCATAGCGCGCGACGACCATCGCCGCCTTCGCCGTATCGATGACTGATCCCCCCCCGACTGACACCACCACATGCGGTCGGGCATCGCGAAGAAACCGCGCCGCATCGGCAACGGAGAGATCGTCTGCCTCGACGCATAGCTCGCTGAAAATCGCCACTTCGCACTGCGCCGCACGCAAGCTACTCAAGGCCGCGCGCAGTATTGATGTTGGCAAGAGGTGCGGGTCGGTCACGAGCGCAACCCGTATCACTCCCGTCACGCCCCGGTCGCGCGCCAGTATGCGCGTTCGGGCGCCGAGTTCTGCCAAGCTCCCTCGGCCAAACGTCAGTCGCGGCATGGCGACGGTGAAGTTACTGCTATCGCTGGGGTCGTAGTAGTGGCAGGCCATCGGCTGAGGTCTCAGTACAACATGCCGCTCATCTTAGCGCGACAAACCCGCCAAGATCGACAACACTTGGTCGTGATGCTGATAAAAATGCACTCCATCGGGCGCATCAACAGGCGCTCCATGCGGCGTATAACCCAGAACCGTCATGCCCGCTCGCACGCCCGCCTGCATGCCCACACTGCTATCCTCGATCACCACGCAGTCTGTGGGAGCAACGCCCATTTGACTCGCGGCGTGTAGAAACAAATCAGGATCGGGTTTCCACACATTGATATCGTAGGCGCTAAAGCGCACCGCTGGCGGTACATAGACCTCTAAGCCCGTCAAACGCATACACTGATTCACGTGCGAGAGATCAGCATTGCTCGCCACACACAGCGGTAGCTCAAGCGAACCCAACAGCGCCATGGCTCCTGGCATAGCATCAAGGCCTTTTTCTAGCGTATCAACAAAGAACTGACTCTGAGTCGCCAATTCGTCTTGGGTAAACGCCCGCCCTCCAGCTTGCTCTATCTCTGCAATACAGTCCGTCAGCTTGCGCCCCGTGAAGCGCTGATCTGCTTCTTCGAACGTAATAGGGACCCCGAGACGCTCGGCCATGCTGACTAAAGACTGCACCGAGATCACCTCGGTGTTTACCAAGGTGCCATCGTTATCAAAAATGACCAGCTTCATAGCGCTACCTTTTGGGAATAATTATAAAAATACACTCATGAGTGTGGCACACCTACACAGCACAGAAATATTGACTTCTTCGCCGCAAGGCCGATACTCTTTCTGAACTTGCTAAAAACATGACCTGCAATGTCCCTTATTTCCCTCGCCACGTCCCTCGTCTTGCGCCTACCTGTCGTAGTCGTAGTCGTGAGCGTGCCGTAGGGGAAAGTCTACTTACCCCGACGGTGTCACACCGGCGGGGCTGCTCAGCATCTCGCCGGACATCGTCCCGACCGAGATGGAGCTATGCAATACACCGGTGCCAGTCTGACCATCGCCTTGCTCGAACGCGAAGGCGTGACCCATATTGCCGGCATGCCCGGCGGCGCGATCCTACCGATCTATGATGCGCTCAGCCACAGCCGTATTACCCACGTCCAAGCCCGCCACGAACAAGGCGCGGGATTTATCGCACAAGGCCTCGCCCGGGCCAGCGGTGAGGTCGGCGTGTGTTTCGCCACCTCCGGCCCTGGCGCCACCAACGTCTTGACGGCTCTGGCCGATGCGCGCATGGATTCGATACCGCTGGTGTGCATTACCGGCCAAGTCCCCCAATCCATGCAGGGCAGCGATGCGTTTCAAGAGATCGACATCTATGCCATGAGCCTGCCCGCAACGAAGCACAGCTTTATCGTGCGCAGCGCCCAGGAGCTGTGCACGATCATTCCCGAAGCCTTTCGCCTTGCGCGCGAAGGCCGCCCTGGCCCCGTGCTGGTCGATATCCCCAAAGACGTGCAAACCGCGCAGCTAGAGACAGACCTGGAGAGTGAGGCGGTTAGGTCTCGCTGGTCCGCTGCAGTCACTGCCTCGCCACAGGGTGCCGATCCCGAGAGCGTCTTTGCTGCTGCCCAGGCGATCAACGCCGCCCAACGCCCCGTTCTGTATCTAGGCGGCGGGGTGATCCATGCGGGGGCTTCGGCCCTTGCGCAGCGCCTAGCGGAGTGCGCGCAATTACCCAGCGTCATGACATTAATGGGACTGGGCGTGTTGCCCAACGAACACCCGCTGTCACTGGGTATGCTTGGCATGCATGGTCAAGCCTCGACGAACCATATCCTGCAGCGCTGCGACCTGCTCATCGTCGTGGGCGCACGACTAGACGACCGCGCCACCGGCAAGGTTGCAGAGTTCTGCCCCCACGCCAAGCTGGTTCATGCTGATATTGACGCCAGTGAGATGAACAAAATCCGCCATGCCGACTGGACGCTTGCTGGCGATGTGGCGCCCACGCTGGCACAGCTGATTCCTCTTCTCACTCGCCCGCCACGGGATCGATGGTGGCAAGAGATCAGCGCCTTGCGCCGACAACACCCCACACCGACGCTGCAAGGGCCACTGGCCCTGATCGAGCGAGTTGGCAGGGCCATAGGTCCCGACGCAATCGTCACCACCGACGTGGGGCAGCACCAGATGTGGGTCGCACAGGCTTACCCCTTCTTCCGACCCCGACAATGGCTGACTTCAGGCGGCCTGGGAACGATGGGCTTTGGCCTTCCAGCGGCGATTGGCGCGGCTTTAGCCCAACCAGACCGTCCCATCGTGTGCTTTAGTGGCGACGGCAGCGTCGTGCTCAACATCCAAGAAATGAGTACTGCGCTCGGGTTGAACATCAAGCTTGTCTTGCTCGATAACCAAGCCTTAGGGCTGGTGCGCCAGCAGCAAGATTTGTTCTACGACGGCAACCGCTTTGCCTCGACGCTAGCGGGGCCGGATTTCTGCGCTATTGCAGCGGGTTTTGGCTGGGATTACTGCACACAGGACCAGTCGCTAGAAGCGGCATTGCATCGACCCGGACCGTGCCTGATTCACGTCCCCATTTGTCGTGACGCCCGCGTCTACCCGATGGTGCCCCCCGGTGGCGCTAATCACGACATGATTATGGAGCCTCAACATGCCCTCGCCTAAGAGTTTTGCCCTGCGCGTTCGCCATCATCCCAAGGCCCTGCTGCAGATCTGTAGCGCCTTGTCGCAACGCAATGTTACCCCGCTTGCCTTGATCAGCCTCCCCGATGCCCAAGACCCCGAGCAACTGCGCCTTTGGATTCGCTTGCAGCCACATCCACGCTTGGCTTTGCTGCCCCAGCAGCTGCGCGCACTCTATGATGTATTGGAATGCGAAGAGGCGGAATTTCCAGCAATTCCTGTTACAGTGCCGGCATGAGTAATACCCGCCCCGCCTCTGGCAACATCGCGGCCTTTACTGGCCAGTTCACCCAGCAAGAACCCCTGAGCGAGGCCGCCCAGCACGCCGCCCTGCGTGTGCTGCAATCTGGGCGCCTACACCGCTACAACACGCTCGCAGACGAGACCGCCGAAGCGACCTTGTTAGAGCGCGAATACGCCGCGTATCAACAGCGGCAGTATTGCCTCGCCTGCACCTCCGGCGGCCAAGCGATGCAATTGGCACTGCGGGCCGTAGGAGTCAAGCCAGGTGATACGGTGCTTACCAATGCCTTTACCCTCGCCCCCGTGCCTGGAGCCATCCACGCAGTAGGCGCCAAGCCGCTACTGGTCGAAATCACCCAGGACTTGGTTATTGATCTGGAGGATTTGGAGCAGAAGATGCACAGCGGCAACGCCACAGTGTTGCTGCTGTCATTGATGCGGGGGCATTTGCCCGATATGCAGCGCATACAGGCCTTGTGCGAGCGCTACCAGATCACACTCATCGAAGACTGTGCGCATACGATGGGAGCGAGTTGGAACGGCGTAAAAAGCGGCAACTTTGGCGCTGCGGCCTGCTTTAGCACCCAGACTTATAAGCATTTGAACTCGGGAGAAGGCGGGTTTTTGGTCAGCGATGATCCCGAGCTGATGGGACGCGCAACAGTTATGTCTGGCTCGTATATGCTCTACGACCGCCACGGCGCTGCGCCGCCGGCT
>CAKZUS010000177.1 GCA_937921805.1 uncultured Granulosicoccaceae bacterium | reverse complement strand
GCTCCACATACGCGGGCGCCAGTTGCTCGGCAAATTCAGGCTGAGTACTCATATGCTCCGCCAGCACCCGCACGTAATGCTGGGTGCGCACGATATGCGCGCCGGTTTCGTTATCGCGCGTCTCTGCCAGCGCAGATAAAGCGACGATAGTGAGATCGCGAGTATCCATCAGCTCTCGCTGACCGCGCTCTAAGGCTTCTATCGTCGCATTGGTGCGCAGCGCCAATAGCGACAGCTCATCGCACCCGGTCTCCGCCATGCGCTCAGACAAAGCCCCTTTGGCAACATTGGCCAGCACCGCGCTGTGTTGGCGCAGGCGGTGCGAGAAAATATCGTTGTAGCGCAAAACGATATTGGCAGCCAGACCCAGCATCAGGCCCAACACAACCAAAAACTCCAGCACGATCACTAGGCGCGCCTGCACATCTCCTATCTCGCGTAGAGGATCGAGCAACCAGTCCATGTCTTTGATGACGATCAATAAGGTCACCGCAGCAAAACCGAGGGTCACAAAACTGGTGAATAACAGTACTCGCCGCCCAATCGGCACCAAGGCGCCATCGCGAATAGTGCTCGTGCTCTGTCGGCTCTGGGACAGGGCCGTATCGAGCGCCGCAAAGGCCCCCATCAACAGATACCCCAGCAACACCTTCAGGCCACTCCCCACAGGAAAGCCATAGTTCACACCGAAAAAGCTGGCAACGCCGACAGCGGCTCCCAGATACAGGGAGAAGTCCAAAACAAAGACCCGCTCAGGGTCTAGCGCCTCTGAGGTGGCGCAGACGGCATATAAAACGGGGCGAAGCAGCGCTATCGCAAAAAACGACAGCACAATGGGCAGCGCGTTTTCAATCGGCCCGAGGCTGGCGACAAAAGGACAGACTTGTACGCCGTAGAAACTCAGCGCGACAGAGCCAATCAGTAAGTGCTGGCGCAGGCGATGGGCGCTGGGTGCACGGGGCACATTCGTGGCTAAAAATCCCACTGCGGCCATGATTTCGTCCTGAAGTCTATGACTTAGGCTTCGGCACGCTGCTCGCAATCTTAACGACGGATTACTCATAGCTCTGCATTCGGTCTCTGCACCCGATTCCTGTGCTCGACTTCTGTGCCCTGCCCTTAATCACTCACTGGCGGTGGCGCAATGACCTCGCGCTGCCCGTTGCTGAGCACCGCGCTCACGACACCCGCGGCTTCCATATCTTCGATCATGCGCGCGGCGCGGTTGTAGCCAATCTTCAAGCGCCGTTGCACATAAGAAATCGACGCCTTGCGGCTCTCTGTCACGATGGCGACGGCCTCGTCATACAGCACATCGCCCTCGCTCTCTTCTCTATCTGCGGGAATGCCGACGACTTCGTGCTCTTCTTGCACGATATTGGGGTCGTACTGTGCCCCGCCTTGGCGCTTGAGGTAAGCGACCACAGCATGCACCTCGTGATCGTCCACAAACGCCCCGTGAACCCGTTCCGTCGCACTGGTGCCGGGCGGGACGAACAGCATGTCGCCGTGTCCCAGTAGCTGCTCGGCGCCCATTTGATCAATGATGGTGCGCGAGTCGATCTTGCTCGACACCTGGAACGCCATACGGGTTGGGATATTCGCCTTGATCAGGCCCGTGATCACATCCACCGACGGGCGCTGCGTCGCCAAAATCAGATGCAGCCCCGCCGCGCGGGCTTTTTGGGCAATACGGGCGATTAACTCTTCGACCTTCTTACCCACGACCATCATCATGTCGGCGAACTCGTCCACGACAATGACGATATACGGCAAGGGGGTTAGCTCGGGGTGCAGAGTATCGGGCTGCGGCTCCCAAAAGGGATCAAGTAGGGGTTCACCGGCCGCGACGGCATCGGCGATCTTCTTGTTGTAGCCCCCGATATTGCGCACGCCCAGCGTGGCCATAAGCTTGTAGCGCCGCTCCATCTCTCCAACAGACCAGCGCAGGGCATTGGCCGCCTCTTTCATGTCGGTCACCACTGGCGTCAGCAGGTGCCCAATGCCTTCGTAGACATTAAGCTCCAGCATTTTCGGATCAATCAAGATCAGACGACACTGCTGCGGCGTGGCCTTGTACAACAAGCTCACCAGCATGGCGTTGACCGCAACAGACTTACCCGACCCGGTGGTTCCTGCTACCAACAGGTGCGGCATTTTGGACAGGTCAGAACAAATCGCGCGACCGGCAATATCTTTGCCCATCGCGATAGTCAACGCCGACGTCGAGTCGCGATAGGCGGCAGATTCGATGACCTCTTGCAGCGAGACAATCTCGCGGTGCACATTGGGAATTTCAATACCGACGGTGGTTTTTCCAGGTATGACCTCCACCACTCGCACGCTCATGACAGACAGTGAGCGGGCGATGTCTTTGGCCAGATTCAGAATCTGGCTGCTCTTGACCCCTGCGGCAGGCTGCATCTCAAAGCGCGTCACCACCGGCCCGGGATGCACAGCGACCACCTGTACCGTGACGCCAAAATCTTTGAACTTCGTCTCTAGCAGTTGTGAGAGTTGCGCCAACTCGGCGTCGCTGTAGCCCGCTTTGCTCGGCTTGGGGGCGTCGAGCAAAGACGTCGGCGGCAATACCCCCGCGTCGGTCTGCGTAAAGATGTCGCGCTGCCCTTGCTTGACGCGCTGCGCGCTCAGCGGCGCCTTAGCGCGGCTCTCAGTGACGGCTTTAAGAATAGGAATATCGGGCATATCGCCATCATCGCCCAACCCCAAGGCAGGCTCGCTATGCGCTGGCGGTGGCATCGTGCCAAGCTGGGGCTCTGTAGGCAGCTTACCTATAGCTGGTGACGCTAAGGTCCGATCGCGCCTGCTTTCGAGTCCCCTTTTTGATCCATGGCTGTCGTGCTCATCATGATATTCATCATTGTCTTCCCACTGCTCCATCCGTGCAATCAGCGCCTCACGCCCCTGTCCCCACACCAGACCGACTCCCGCGCTCATCCACTGCGCAATCTGCATCGCCCTAGAGCCGATGCGCTCCAACACTTGCAGCAAAGAGACGCCCGTCGCGGTGGACAACGCCGCCACAAAAATCGCACCGCTGAGCAGCGTCGTGCCAAAGCGATTTAGCCCGGGCAACATCGATTGCGCCAACAGCTCGCCCAGCATGCCTCCGGCGCCCACCCCTGCGGGCAGCGAGCCAGGAGTGCTGGGCACATGCAAACTGCCCAATATACAACCGGCGATCAAGACCCCGGTCCCTGCGAAGACGCGTCCAAAGGTAAAGTGGGTACGCTCGCTATCGAGTTCGTCTTTGAGCAGTTGCCACGCGAGATAAGCCGCGTAGAGGGGGATAAAAAACGCGACATAACCAAAGAAAAATAACACCACATCGGCAAACCA
>CAKZUS010000176.1 GCA_937921805.1 uncultured Granulosicoccaceae bacterium | reverse complement strand
CTGCCGGACTGGCTGTGGCGTTGGCCCTGGGTGCCGCCGCTGGCGACGTGGATCAACGCCAGCTTTGACTTTGTAGCCGAAGATCTGGGCCTGATGCAGGTCACCCGAGGCTTTGCCTTGATGGTGCAGAGCCTGCTCGATGTGTCGGCGAATCTGCTCTATGGCAAAAACCGCTGGCCCAAGATTGGCCCGATTCCGTGGGTGGTGATCGCCTTGTGGGCCTTTTGGGTGGGTTGGGTCCTGCGGGGCTGGATGCTGGGCCTGCTCTCTGGCGGGACGTTTGTGTGGATCGCCATGCTGGGGCAATGGAAATGGGCGATGGAGACGCTGTCGGTGATTCTGATCGCCGCCCCATTTTCTATTTTTATCGGATTGGTTTTGGCCGTATTGGCGTGGAAGTCGCGCCGCGTAGAGAGTCTGCTGAATCCGCTGTTAAATCTGGCCCAATCGCTGCCGCATTTTGCGTACATGATTCCAGTGGTGGTGTTTATCGGCGTCGGCGCCAAAGCAGGCGCGATTGTAACGATTATTTTCGCCACCCCGCCGATGATTCGTATGGGTTTGCTGGGTCTCAAGCGCGTCTCGCCAGAGATTATCGAGGCAGGGACCATGTGCGGCGCCAGCGATTGGCAGCTACTGACGCGGGTGCGTATACCCAGCGCGCGCAATGACCTCTTGATTGGCGTCAACCAAGTGATCATGCAGTGCCTAGCCATGGTGGTGCTGGCGAGCTTTATCGGCATGCCGGGCCTGGGCAATAAGTTGCTCCAGCTGCTGCAAGCGCTCAAAGTCGGGCGCTCTATCGAGATTGGCATCACGATTGTGCTGCTCGCGATTGTGCTCGATCGGATCACAAAAGCCTGGGCAGAGCGCCAGCCGCAACACTACGAAACGGGCACGCACTGGAGCGAGCGCTACCGTGCGGCGCTGATCTTGGCGGTGTTGAGCGCGCTGGGATTCGCGGCAGGGGGGCTGTGGGACGTGGCCGTGGAAGTCAAGCGCAACGCGGCGTTTAGCATGTCTAAGCCCTTGGATAACAGCATCGGCCTGTTGCTAGAGTGGATGGCGCCCGCCGCTTATGAGATGCGGGCCTTCTTGATTCCTCATGTGCTCATTCCTCTGCGCGACGCGTACCTGAGCGTGCCCAGCGTGAGCGTGATACTGGGAATCTCGGCCATAGGCTACGCCATCGGCGGTTGGCGCTCGGCCTTGGTCTGCGCGGGATTTGTCGGGTTCTTGGCCGTCTCTGGCTGGTGGGACCGCTCTATGATTACCGCCTATATGGTGAGCTTTGCGGTATTGATCGCGGCGCTGATTGGCCTGCCGCTGGGCATTCTCGCTGCGCAAAGCGAGTCCTGGTCACGGCGCACGCTCCTAGCCTGCGATACGGCGCAGACCTTCCCGAGCTTTATCTATCTCATCCCCGTGGTGATGCTGTTTGGCGTCAACGACGTAGCGGCGATTGCGGCCGTAGTGGTGTTCGCCGCTGTGCCGCTCACACGCTACACCATTGAGGGCTTGCGCGGCGTACCCGAGACGCTGATTGAAGCCAGCGATATGTGCGGCGCCAGTCGCTGGCAGCAACTACTACATGTGCGCCTGCCGATGGCAGTACCAACGATGATGGTGGGCCTGAACCAGACCACCATGTTCTCTTTGTTTATGGTCATTATCGCGGCCTTTATCGGCACCCAAGACCTAGGCCAAGAAATGCAACGCGCCCTGTCTTCTACGGACGTGGGCAAGGGGCTGGTGTTGGGGTTTTGTGTGGCGAGCATGGGACTGATGATTGATCACTTGATCACGCGATGGTCGCGTGATCGTCAACGAATTTTAGGCTTAGCGTGATGGTGAATCCTGGCTTGGGGTATCCCGATTGGAGCTATGCGGCGGCGAAGAACGGCATCGTCACGTCGCGCATTGCCGACGATGTAGAGCGCCACCGCGTCCCTGGGGGCGGCTCGCGCACGATACGCGTGCAAGCGGGCGATGGGGTCGCGATCGTGAACCCTGAGGGCCAGCAGCGCGCCGAGTTCACCGTGGTCGATCATCAAGGCGTGGCCGATACGGGGTTTGTCGACGCAGAGGCTGGCGCGGGACAGCTCGCTCGCACTCTGGCCCGCGTCGAGGCCGTGCGCCTGCCCCTGGAGCGCTTAGGACTGGACTGGTCGCGGCTGCCTAGCTATGGGCTATTTGATGCCGATACACCGGCGGCGAGTCGCTCTGAGTTCACAGTGCAGCGCGATGGCTGGCTGGTGGTGGCGGCACCTGGGGCACCCATGCGTCCAGAGCATCAGGATACGCCGACCGACATTATTGTGTTTATACGCCGTCAGTCGCGACGACAGGGCGAGAGACTAGCGCCGCCTGCGCCATTGTTCGACCCGCTTATCGACCACAATATTCAACCCGGTCAAGCGTATACCTACGAAGTCAAAGCGGGGCAGTGGATCCAGATTCTCGACGTGCAGGGGCGTGAGTGCTCGGACTTTCAGGCCTTTTCTCAACGGGCTTTAGACCGGGGTTTGGAGCGCGAAATTGACCCCACTACGACGCGTTCGCTCACGGGCCGCGGCTACCCTGCCCCCGGCTTGTCGGCCAAGTTTTGGAGCGTAGACCACGAGGCCTTGGCCGAAGTGGTGCAAGACACTTGCGGGCGCCACGATAGCTTTGGTCTCGCGTGCACGGCGCGCTACTACGAAGACTTGGGGTATCCGGGGCATATCAACTGTTCTGACAATATGAACCGCGAGTTGGCCCAGCACGGCGTGCGCGCGCGCGGCGGTTGGCC
>CAKZUS010000175.1 GCA_937921805.1 uncultured Granulosicoccaceae bacterium | reverse complement strand
GTTAGAGCACATCACTCATAATGATGGGGTCCCCTGTTCGAATCAGGGCATAGCCACCAATCCTCCCCTCAGCACACCTCCCCAAGCCCCAAACCGTAAGATAAACAGCGGTTTATAAAGGGCTTGTTGCTCCCCGTGCATCAGCAGATATCAGCCAAGCCCAGCGATTCATACAGTAGAATTGACAGTAACTGGGTAGGGCATACAGTAACTCATGGGACTGAACCAAAGAACGCTGAAAGGCTTGGAGCCTGCTGAAAGGGATTACCGCGTAGCAGATGAGAAAGGCCTTTACATTATTGTTAAGACTACAGGGTCGATTTGGTGGCGTTGGGATTATAAGTACAATGGCAAACGCCAGACTGCTGCATTCGGTGTCTGGCCTGAGGTATCTCTAGCCGAAGCCCGTGATCGCCGTGACGAAGGGCGTAAGCTTTTACGCGATGGCAAAGACCCTCGACGCAAGCGCACCATTGACCATAACTTTGGCGATGTCTCTGCCGAATGGGTAGAACGATTTGGTCGTGACTGGTCAGACCCGCACCGTAAACGTACGATGCGCTACCTCGATAAAGATTTCAGACCATTTTTGAAAGATAAACCTGTTGGCGAGATATCGGCTCGCGATGTGCTCGATTGCTTGGATCGTATGGTGCGACGGGGCACGATAGATTCAGCGCATCGAGCACGTATCACTATTGGGCAGGTGCTGCGCTATGCCGTTGCGACAGGCCGAGCGAGTCGCGACGTTACCCAAGACTTGAAAGGGGCATTGCCGCCGCTGAAAGTGGTGCACCGCGCTGCGATCATAGAACCCGAGCACTTCGGAGAGCTGATGCGCATGATTCACGGGTACCACGGTACGCATATCGTGTGCTGCGCTTTGAGACTGGCACCGTTAGTGTTTCTGCGCCCTGGTGAGTTGCGGCACCTCACGTGGGATGACTACAACACAGATAAGGCGCAAGTGCTTATTCGTGGCGATAAGATGAAGAAGGGGAGGGACCATATTGTCCCGTTGAGCACCCAAGCTGTGCAGGCGATTGAAGATGCTGCAGTGATGAGCCGCCATCGCTCGAACTTTATCTTCCCTGGGATGCGCACGGTGTCGCGTCCCATCAGTGAGAACACTATCAATGTGGCGCTGCGGTCGCTGGGTATCGACCGTGACATGATGTGTGGCCACGGTTTTAGAGCATCAGCGCGAACGATGCTCGAAGAAGTTCTAGGCTATGAGCCTCGTATCATTGAGCATCAGTTGGCCCACCAAGTGCGCGATGCTGACGGCAGGGCGTACAACAGAACGGCCCATATCGACGCGCGGCGCGAGATGATGCAAAAGTGGGCGGATTATCTCGATACGCTCCGATTAACTCGCGAAAGCTAGTTGCGCAATGTCTTCGATGATGTCGGCTTTGCGCCAACGCACTTGGGAGCCGCCATGCAAGTCAACAGGCGCTGGCGCGTTGCCTTGCTTGACCCACTCCTTGAACGTGTTTTCAGAAACTCCGTAAAGTCGGCCTGCATCTTTCGCTTTTAGCAAAAGCTCGCCACTGTCGTTAGAGGCTTCACTGATACCCAGTTTGAGCACTTTTTTTGACAAGTCTTTGATCTGCGCCTCTATTCGCTCGATGTCCGCTCTGGTGGCTATCTCATCTCCTTTCACGCGACTCTCCATCAATATTGGCTTTCACAGCGTCGAGTAACTGCCGCTGCGTCAGCCCGTTGTTCTCAATGTTCAGTAGTTTGGTCTCGTCAACCGTGTCTTTTGCTAAGAGCAGGTGCACGATGACGTTGTGTTTCTGGCCGCTGCGGTGCAGCCGTTTGTTGAACTGCTGGAACAGCTCAAGGGACCAGGTAATCGAGTACCAGACAGACACCCAACCGCCAAATTGCAGGTTAAGGCCATGACCGGCGCTGGCAGGGTGGCAAGCGAGCATCTGTATTTGACCCGCGTTCCAGCGGTTAACCGCATCAGGAACGTCGATGGTCACGACATGGGGGAACGCTTGTTTGATGGCAGCTAGATCGTGCTGGTACTCGTAGGCAAGCAAGATCGGCTGCCCTGGATGACGGTCAACGATCTCTTGCAGTGCTTCGATTTTTGCTGTGTGTAGATACTCAACGTCTTTGTGCTCGTTGTATACCGCGCCATTCGCGGCTTGTGCGAGTTTGCCCGATAAGACGCCCGCACTCGACGCCACGACGTCGCCTCGTTCGTACTCTAGTAAGTAATCGCGCTCTAATTGTTGGTAGGCGCGTCGCGCTGCTGGTGGTAGCTGTACGTAGACTTCGTTGATAGTGCGCTCTGGTAAGTCGAGATTGCAATCAGCGGTGTCGAGGTGCAAACAGATGTCACCAAGCAGTGCGAATATCTCTTCTTCGGCGCCTTCTTTCGGTGTCCAGTTGTAGCCCATGTAATCGGCTTCAAACCAGCGCCGCTTATACGCGCCCATGGTCTTGCCTAAGCGTTGACCTTGATCTAACAAATACACTTGCGACCATAGATCGAGCAAGCTTGTGCTTGTGGGCGTACCGGTGAGCTGGATCATTCGATCCGTCATCGGTATCGTCTTGCGCAGCGTCTTGAATCGCTTACTCGACGCGGATTTGAAACTACTAGACTCATCTATCACTACCGTATCGTAGGGCCAGCGTTTGCCCCAGTGGTCTGTCAACGCAAGCACCAGTTCGCGATTAATAATGGTGATGTCGGTAAGTTGTTTAGTACGTCGCTCGCGTTCTTGTTTCTCACAGCCGTACAGATGCGCAACAGAGAGATCCACACTAAGCCACTGCTGCAGCTCCTGGGGCCACGTCATCTCACACACGCGCTTAGGCGCGATAATCAGCACGCGCCCCGTTGAGAACTCACAAAAGAGGTCTTCGATGAGCTTGATTGTCGTGGCGGTTTTACCCGTGCCCATATCTGCCCACAATGCCGCCTTAGGGCGCTGATGGAGCCAGTCTTTGCAGTATTGCTGATAATCTCGCAGTTTCATCACGCGACTTGCCTAGCGAGTTTGGCCTTCAAGGTCTCGCGCGCTGACTCAATATAAAGCATCACCGCTGACTCCCCATACAGCACATGTACGGCGCAGCCTTGTGCCTTGAGCTGATCCCTGATGCGTCTTTGCATCGGTGAGACCTGGCCAAATTCGGCTTTCACTTCTACAAAATGGACGTACGCCCCAGGCCACACGATGATGCGGTCCGGCACTCCGCGTTGAGCAGGGGAAGACCATTTGTAGATAAGGCCTCCGAGCTTTTCCGTCTCGGTTTTAAGCAGTCTCTCCACCGCTGATTCGCGTGCCGTCATTTCCTATACCTCTGTGCTTCAAATCCATCAACATCAATGGGCAATCCTGCTGCCCAGCCTGGGGCCTCCCTCATAATTGCAAACATTTCTTCGGGAGAGCCTTGGTCTGATGGCACATGACAAACAATCTCGTCATGTACTGTGAAACTCACGGGGTACCCTGCTGCCTCAACGCGCAACATGGCGTCGCTCATCACGTCCCGTGCGGTCGCCTGGGTTATCGACTGCACGAGGTCTCCTCCGTAGGTACGCTGAGGGGACCACTTGCGCGTGTAGCGATCCGTGCCCCAATACGCGACTTGCTCTCTGCCGTATTTACCTTCAGTGAGGTGTGGCTTATACCAAGCGATGCAGCGCGTGGAGGGCAACCGACAGACAAGCCAATCTCCGACCACATTAAAGGTGACTTTGCCGCAGCGCACCGCCTTACCCGTACTAATGGCGCGCTGCGCCGCCTCATCAATGTCATACCAGTGTTGGACGATTCTCGTATTCGCCGCGCGCCATGCGTGTTTGATCTCCTCTGCGCGCTCTTCGTCGATATCCAGGTCTCTTGCCATGCCGATAAACGCCTTCGCGCCGCCCGCATATCCCAATGCCAGGGTCGCAACCTTGCCGACTTGCCGTTCGTCGCTAGAAATCTCTTCAACGGGTTTGTTATACATCTTGCCCGCTGCGTGACGGTACACATCTTGCCCCTGCGCAAATACATCTAAGATGTCCCGCTGACCCGCGAGCCAGGGGAGTACACGGGCCTCTATCTGTGCATAGTCTGCGACTAACAGTCGATGGCCTGGTTGCGCGCAGATCAAACCCCTGATGCTGCTAGATAGGGCCGCCATAGTGTCGCCGTAGAGGCACTCTATGAGGTATTCATCTTGGTACTGCTTTACGATGTCAATACACGTACCGGGGTCTTTGAGATCGCCACGCGGGAGGTTTTGTAGCTGGATGAGTCGACTTGTCCAACGCCCCGTTGTGGCCCCGTGATAGAGCAGGCACCCGTGTACGGAGCCGGTATCGGGGTCGATGAGGTTGCGCATCTTGTCGAGTTTGGCGACGCTGGTGCGGCCGGTTTGTTGGCGCACTTGCAGCACTGCGCGCACCGAGCGTGGGCAATCAGGGTCATTCACGGCAAGGTCTACGATGTCCTTGGTGTAGCCCTCCAGCGCGTAGCCTTGAGACTCGCAGTAGTGCAGCACATCGGCGCGTGATGTCGTACCGGTTAGCGCGCCGTGCGTGACCTGTTGTACCTGCGCGTTGAGCAATGGCACGGCGGCATCTCGCACGAGTCTGCAAGCGTCTACGGCATCGGCGTCAAGTGGTACGCCGCGTATATTGACTACCTGGTCCAGTTCCCAGACTCTGCGCTCTCTGGGGTGTAGGTCTGGTAGCCGTGCCGCGATAGCACGTTCGGTGACAACGTCTTGCTTGCAGTAGTCGTAAAGTTCTTGGAGTAAGTCTTCGTCGTGCAACCGGACTTTGGTCCCTTGGCGCGTGACAGGCTGGCAAAGCCGTTGGATGAGATAGCGCCCGCGTTTGTCTTTCTGCTGGTCTGCTGGCAGTCCTAGGGCTTTGGCGCAATCGCCCAAAGCCCTAGGCATCGCCATCGCAGCGGCCAGGGCGGCGGTATCCGCCCATTGCTCGATAGGGATAGTCGGCCACCGTAGCACATGCGTCCACACACATAATTCGAAGAAACTGTTCCAGGCGTGAAGTTGTGTCTTAGGATTGGTGACAAACGCGGGCACGGGGTCCTTTGGTGTCCACAGCTTGACTTCTTCGCCCTCGGTGTAGGCCATACAGATCACTTCTGTGGAGGGGTCACGGGCGTACTGCCACGCTCCCACGTCCTTGATTTTGGCTTCGCTGTAGGTCTCGAAATCGATATGGATTTTCATTGCTCGCCACTCAATGTTTCCAACGGCTGATTGATATAGGCCCATGCGCGTAGCTCATAAGACATGCCTGTGATGCAATGCCCGAGCGTCTCCAGTCGTTGCCCTATCAGCGCACACGTGGCATAGGGGTTCGGGTCGTGGGGGATCGCGTTGACAATCGCCCGTAGATCGTGAATTTGCGCGAGGCAGTCTTTCTCTCCATAGGACTCGTGATCGGTACGCGGGCGGAACAGGGTTGGGGGAGGGCGGGAGATGACTTCAGTTGTCGCCACGGGCCGTGCCTCAGTCGTTGGTACAGGTGGCACTTGCGGTGCTTGGCGGCGCTCTTTTGCCCACGCCCTCGCTCGCTTTGGGATCGATTCAGCGGCTTTGCCGTAACGACGTTTTTCGCCAGGGGTTTGCGCGCGCTTGAGTAATGACCCCATCCACATTGATACGCTCTCGGGGCTAAGGCACAACACCTCGCCGATTGCGCGCA
>CAKZUS010000174.1 GCA_937921805.1 uncultured Granulosicoccaceae bacterium | reverse complement strand
TTGGAAGAGCTGGTGCGCGATACCGTCTGTGATATTGGCTACGACAGCTCCGAGGTGGGCTTTGATGGGCGCACTTGCGCTGTGCTCAACGGTATCGGCAAACAATCTAGCGATATTGCCCAGGGCGTAGACCGCGAGCGCGACGAAGACCAAGGCGCCGGAGACCAGGGCTTGATGTTTGGCTATGCTAGCGACGAGACTGAAGTGCTGATGCCCGCGCCGATTACCTACGCGCACCGTCTAGTGCAGCGCCAGAGCGAATTGCGCCGCAGTGGCGCGTTGCCGTGGTTGCGCCCCGATGCCAAAAGCCAGGTGACATTGCAGTACCAAGATGGCAAGCCTTGCGGTATTGACGCGCTGGTGCTCTCGACTCAACACGACCCCGATGTGCGCTACGAGACGCTGCGCGAGGCGGTGATTGAGGAGATCTTTAAGCCGGTATTGCCCACTGAATGGCTGGCGCAGTGTAGCAATGACCACATGCACATCAACCCTACGGGGCAGTTCATTATTGGTGGTCCCGTCGGGGACTGCGGCCTGACAGGGCGCAAGATTATTGTCGATACGTATGGCGGCATGGCACGCCACGGAGGCGGTGCTTTCTCTGGCAAAGACCCCTCTAAGGTAGACCGCTCTGCCGCTTACGCGGGCCGCTATGTGGCCAAGAATATTGTTGCGGCGGGCTTGGCGTCGCGCTGCGAAGTGCAGGTGTCTTATGCGATTGGTGTGGCCCGCCCCACGTCGATTCGGGTCGAGACTTTTGGCACGGGAACGATTGCCGATCAGCGCATCGAAGCCCTGGTGGCAGAGGTGTTTGATCTGCGTCCCTACGGCATCGTGAAGATGCTGGACCTGATTCGTCCGATTTACCAAAAAACAGCAGCGTTTGGCCACTTTGGTCGCGACGATGCAGACTTTACTTGGGAACACACTGATCGCGCTGAAGCGCTGCGTTCTCTCGCCTAATTATTTATTGGAGTACTCCATGACTGTCACTGCCATTAAGACTGATTCTGACTACATCATCGCCGACATCGGTTTGGCTGCGTTTGGGCGCAAAGAGATCGCTATCGCCGAAACCGAGATGCCAGGTCTGATCGCTATTCGCGAAGAATTCCGCGCAGAGCAGCCTCTCAAGGGCGCGCGTATCGCGGGATCACTGCACATGACCATTCAAACAGCGGTGCTGATTGAGACGCTCGAAGCGCTGGGCGCCGAAGTACGCTGGGCCAGCTGTAATATTTTCTCGACCCAAGATCATGCGGCGGCGGCGATTGCTGCGGGCGGCACCCCTGTCTTTGCCTACAAAGGAGAGTCGCTGGAAGATTATTGGACCTATACCCACCAGATTTTTGACTGGCCGGGCGAGCAGGCCAATATGATTCTCGACGATGGCGGCGACGCGACCATGTTGCTGCACCTGGGCGCACGCGCTGAGGCAGATCTGAGCGTATTGGATGCGCCAGAGAGCGACGAAGAGACGGTCATGTTTGCCGCGATTCGTCGTCGTCTTGCGACCTCGCCCAATTGGTATTCGCAGCGCTTGGCCTGTATCCAAGGGGTGACCGAAGAGACCACGACAGGCGTCAAACGCTTGTATAAGTTCGCTGAAGAAGGCTCGCTGCCTTTCCCGGCTATGAACGTGAACGACTCTGTCACTAAGTCTAAATTCGACAATCTCTATGGCTGTCGCGAGTCTTTGGTCGATGGCATCAAGCGCGCCACGGATGTGATGATTGCAGGCAAAGTGGCGGTGGTATGTGGCTATGGCGATGTGGGCAAAGGCAGCGCGCAGTCACTGCGGGGCTTGGGCGCCACGGTGATGGTCACCGAGGTCGATCCTATTTGTGCGCTGCAGGCGGCGATGGAAGGCTATCGCGTAGTGCGCCTGGATGACGTGGCCGATCAGGCCGATATTTTTGTCACCACGACCGGCAATTACCACATCATCAGCCACGACAACCTCTTGCAGATGAAAGACCAAGCGATTGTGTGCAATATCGGGCATTTTGACAATGAAATCGACATCGCCTCATTGAAGCAATACGAGTGGGAAAACATCAAAGATCAGGTCGATCACGTGATTTTCCCCGATGGCAAACGCATTATCTTGCTCGCCGAAGGTCGCTTAGTGAATCTTGCTTGCGCTACGGGCCACCCTAGCTTTGTGATGAGCAACAGCTTCGCCAACCAAGTGCTAGCGCAAATCGAGCTGTTCCAGCGCGGTGATGACTATGCGCACAGTGTGCATATGTTGCCTAAGCAACTGGATGAGAAGGTCGCGCGCTTGCATCTTGAGCGCATTGGCGCGAAGCTCACCGTGCTGAGCGAAGAGCAGGCAGCCTATATCGACGTTAACGTTGAAGGGCCATACAAGCCGGATCATTATCGCTACTAAGGCTGATTAGCAACGCCGAGGAGCCATAGCTCGGGCTGTGTGACACAGCCCAGCCCGAGCTGTACTGACTAGCGGCTTTGCGCGGCCAGCTCCAAGATATAAGCTACGGCTTGGAGCAAGGCCTCGTCGTCGCAGGTCATCGCGACGCGCACATGCCCTGCAGCGGCGGCGCCGAAGCTCTCGCCGGGCATGACGGCTACGCCACGGATAGACAGCAGCGCATTGGCAAAGGCATCGCCACTGAGGCCCGAGCAGCGCACGTCCAGCATCACATACATGGCCCCATCGCAAGGGTGCACTTTGACGCGGTTTTGTGTCGCGATTAAGGCCATAACGGCTTCGCGGCGCCGACGAAAAGGCGCGCGAACCTGCTCCTCAAGCACCTCCCCTGATTCCAGCGCAAACAAAGCGGCGTCTTGGATATACCCTGGCACGCCATAAGTGGTATGGGTGGCGAGATCGCTCAGGTGGGCAATGACGGTTTTGTCGGCGCAAATCCAGCCAATACGAGACCCCGTCATAGCATGACTCTTGGACATTGACCCTACGACGAGCGTTCTCTCGCGCATCGACGGCAGGGCGCGCGGCGAGAGGTGCTCGCCTTGCCAGACCTGCGTGTCATACACCTCATCGGAGATCAGCCACAGGTCATGTTGTTGGCAGACTTCGGCGATCGTCTCTAGGGTCTGGCGACCGTACACCGCACCGGTAGGATTGTTGGGGGTATTGATCAATAGCGACTTGGCGTCTGCAGCGGCGCTGAATAGGGCGCTGGCTCGGGGCTGGAAATGGTTGTCGGGAGAGCTACGCACGGCAACAGGGGTGGCGCCGACGCCTCGAATAGTGCCAGGGTAAGTGGCATAGTACGGGTCGATGTAGAGCGCAATATCGCCCTCGTCGCAGGTGGCGTGATGGGCTGCAAACAAAGCAGACTGCCCGCCAGGGGTAATCAAAATATTATCGAGCGAGGTGGGGACGCCTGTACGCGACTCAATGCGTGCCGCCACAGCGCTGCGTAGAGACGGCGTTCCAGGGACTTCTGCATAACCCGTATGCCCCGCGCGCGCGGACTGGTACATTTTGCTAAGAATTTTTGGCTCTGTCCGCACGTCATGCTCGCCCTGAGTCAGGTCCGTGACCGGATGCCCGGCGGCGATCATATCGCGCGCGCGATATAGAATGTCCCAGCCGTCGGGGCCACCAGCAGTAATGTTTTGCAGTCGAGAAGAGAGTTGCATTGCGGTGAGTTCGTAGAGAGCGTAAGTTCACTATTCTGGCATACCGCTGGAAAATATCCGCGAGGCTTTCACATATGTCGTGTCGATTTGTCTGGAGCGATCTGGCCAGCTTTTCTGTCGAGGAGGCCCAGCGTTTTTATCAGCACTGTTTGGGGTGGCAATTTCAACAAGCCGAATGGGCCGGGCCAGCTGTACAAGATAATCCAAACCAGGGTGACTACATCTTATGCCTCAAAGACGGTGTCGCGGTCGCGGGCTTGTATGCGATGCCAGCGCGTTTTGTGCAGAGGAAAATGCCAAGTTTTTGGATGTCTTACATCGCAGTGAGCGATCTCGATGCCTGCCTGCACCAGGTCGAAGCCTACGGCGGCAAGGTCGAATTGGGGCCAGAAGCTAGCGCACACGGTGGGCGCATTGCTTTAGTGCGCGATCCTGCCGGGGCGGGGGTGACGTGTTGGGAGAGCGATTCGCGCGCCGCGAGCAGTGTAGAGCATGTGCTGTATGTTTCAGATGCCTCGCAGGTGGCGGATTTCTACACGGAGATTTTCGGCTGGGAGTGGCGAGAGCAACCCATAGCCTGGGCCGAGGGGCGTGCTGATTGGGGGCACTACGAGCTGATCGATAAAGCTGCTGGCGGAGAGCGGGTCGCCAGAGTCTGGCAAATCCCGAATGCGATCAAAGGCGATAAAGAATACTGGGGGCTGCATTTTGCGCTCGATGCCCACGATGACCTCACTACCTGCCTAGCGCGGGTGCGCGAAGCTGGAGGTGCGCTGGTTGCCCAAGACGAGACGGGGGTCTTGTTGCGCGATTCGCAGGGCGCCGTGTTCTTGCTGCGCTAATGAGCCTGCTGGTCTTTTCGCTTGTATTTAGCGCTGCGTTGCTCCATGCCTTGTGGAATGCGCTGATCAAGGGGGCGTCTGATCGGGTAGTGAGTATTGGCATCTTGGCTCTGGGGCAGGCGATAGCGGGAGCACTGGGGGCGCTGATATTGCCATTCCCTGGGTGGGAGGCACTGAGCTATGCCGCTCTGTCGACCCTGATTCATTGTGGCTATTTTGGCGGGCTGGCTCTGGCATATCGCTGGGGGGATCTGAGCGTGGTCTACGCGGTCGCGCGCGGTTCAGCGCCG
>CAKZUS010000173.1 GCA_937921805.1 uncultured Granulosicoccaceae bacterium | reverse complement strand
CAATCAGCGCGTCACCTTGATCGCAATGTGCAGGTTTTGGCGCGCGGAGGGCAGTCTTCTGATCATCCCGTACATGCTGCGATTCCAGAAACACGGTATCTGAAGGCGTGGATGGTGCGCACCATGCGCTATTGATGCAGTAAAAGTGCACCAAAAATGCGCCGCCAGCATGATCGTTGTGTGACGCTTGTCACGGTATTGGTCTATACATTCTAGGACCAAGCTTTTTTGGCATCGCTTTGTGGCTCTAGCCAGCTCCACTTCATGTGGTGTTGTGTAAAAATATGTTGAAAATGCTGTCGAAAATTCTTCGACGCGGCTACTACTATCCCCACAGATCCGCTTCTCTGTACTGAGGCAGCGCGCGCGCACTTTGCGCCGAGGTGACCAACTGTGGGTAGAACTATGACTGTTTTGTTTGGCTTCTTATATAGCCCTGTGCGCTGCACGATGGCAGGGACTGGGCGCTGTGTAGCATCTGCTCGAGATGGCCAAGGATGACAGAGCACAATCGACTTGCCCGTTTGCTGCAAGCCACTACGCAATTTCAAATGCACGCTTGGCGTGGAGAGGCGCAGCCAACAGCGCTGGGACAGCGCTTGCAAGGACTGTTACGCGAACACTGGGGAGCGAAGGGCTTTGAGCTGCGCAGCACGCAGTTGCCCGGTGGAGGGGTGCGCTGGCGGCCGCAGTCGTCGGCACTGATGGAGCGGTCACAGCCCCCAGCACATGCCAAAGCGGGGGTGTCTCTGCTTGGTGAGGGGCTGGTGCACTACCGCTCGCCTTTTGATGAGCACGACTGCGGTTGGCTGTCGCTGGCGCCGACAATCGACAGCCATCAAGGCGATCTGAGCATTCTGCAAATGCTGCTCGATAGCTATTTCGGCGCGGCCTATGCGGGACGCGAGCGCGAGCGCTCGCAACAGCATGTGAGTGAGTTAGAGGCCTCTGTGGCGCTGCGCACTCGTGAGCTGGCGTATTTTAGTCAGCATGATCGCTTGACGGGGCTGCCCAATCGCAATGCCTTGTTGGCCGCACTGCGCCGCCGTCTCGGGGCGGGGGAAACACAGCACTGGTTGTTGTTTATCGACGTCAACGGCCTGTCGCGCTTTAGCGATGACTTCACGTATGAGAGCGCAGATGATGTGCTGTGCGAGCTGAGCACGCGACTACTTACGCTGTTTCAGATGCCCGCGCGCGCTGAGAACTCTCCCATGATCACGCGCCTAGGAGGCGGGGAGTTTGTGGTACTGCTTTCGGGAGAGTATTGGCAAAAGCGTAGCGCCCTGGAGCGCAGCGCGCAGCAAGTGATTAGCGCCATGACGCGCCCGGCCGAACTGAACCACCCTCCCGTGCACTGTTATGTCGGCATTGCGGGTACACCGCATCACGCGCAGGGCGGGCCAGAACTCTTGTCCGCTTCGGAGGCCGCGCGCAATGTGGCACGACGCAAAGGACTCAACTGCAGTGCCTTTGCCGAAGAGGTCGGTAGCGATGGTTCGCGCAATGAAATCCAGATGGAAAGCCGCCTTCAGCGCGCCCTAGATGGGCAAGAGTTCCGGCTGTACTACCAGCCTCGACTCGACCTGGACCGGGGGCGGCTCAATGCCGCTGAGGCGCTAATCCGCTGGCGGCTGCCTGGGCATGGTTTAGTGTCGCCGCACGAGTTTATCTACCTGGCAGAGCGCAGCGGGATGATCGGTCAAATCGGTCAATGGGTTGTGCAGGAAACTTGTAGGCAGCTTGCCCAATGGCGTGAGCAGGGTCTGGACGGGCTGCGTGTCTCTTGCAATCTCTCAGCGCGCCAGCTCCAAGAAACCCGATTTATTGATGATGTCGCCAGTGCCTTGCACCGCTTTGGTATTGACGGCAAATACATCGAGCTAGAGCTGACCGAAAGCGAGCTGGTCGCTGATCTGAGTGCCGCCCGCGAGATGTTCGCGCAGCTGGCTGACTTGGGGGTCGCGTTGGCTATCGATGATTTTGGCACGGGACATAGCTCGTTTTTGCTACTGCGCCAACTGCCGGTGGCGGTACTGAAGATTGATAAGACCTTTGTGCGCGGGATGCTGCATAACTCAGCCGACCGGGCGATTGTCGATGCCATTATTCGCATGGGGCGCGACCTGGACAAGCGCGTGGTCGCTGAAGGGGTCGAAGAGCACGAACAAATCGAAGTCTTGCGGGAGATGGGTTGTCATGAGATTCAGGGGTATCGCTTGAGTCACCCGGTTCCCGCAGAGCACTTTCAGCGTGTTGTCAGCGACTGGCAGAGCAGCCTTTTTGAAGCACCCGAGCCGATGTTATTGACCTAGGGCTATACTGGGGCGGATTTCTACCACCCTAGCAGGCTGATCGTACCGTATGCTGAGTTATCCCTCGATTGATCCGATTTTGTTCCAAATCGGGCCACTGGCCATTCGCTGGTATTCTTTGAGCTATCTCGCTGGTATTTGTATCGGCTGGTGGCTGTTGCGCCGTCGTGCCGCAAGCTGGACCCGCGTCGAGGTCATCGACGATATTATTTTTTATATCGTACTGGGCATTGTTATTGGCGGTCGCCTCGGGTCAGTGTTGTTCTACCAGAGCGAGGCGCTATGGGCCGATCCCCTGATGGTTTTGCGCGTCTGGGAGGGGGGGATGTCTTTCCACGGTGGCTTCGCTGGGGTGATTGTTGCGCTGTGGTGGGGGGTACGCAAACACCAGTTGTCGTTTATTCAGCTTGCCGATCAAGTGGCTTTAGTGACGCCCATTGGCTTAGGATTAGGGCGTCTGGCGAACTTCATTAATGGTGAGTTGTGGGGCCGTCCTACCGATGCGTGGTATGGCATGGTATTTCCGCATGTCGACGCGCTGGCACGCCATCCGTCTCAGCTCTACCAGGCCTTTCTAGAGGGCTTGGTGCTCTTCGTTGCGCTCAATGTTTATGCGCGTTGGCGTCCGCCTGCTTTTGCGCTGTCGGGCGCTTTTGTGCTGGGCTATGGCTGTTTCCGCTTCCTGGTCGAGTTTGTCCGCGAACCAGACCGACATCTGAGCTTTATTCTCAGCGATTGGGTGACGATGGGGCAGATTTTATCGCTACCAATGATCGCCGCTGGGTTGGCCATGATGGTGTGGGCGTATCGCCGATGAAAAATTATTTAGACTTGCTCGCCCATGTGCTTGCCAATGGCTGTGACCGAGGTGATCGCACGGGTACGGGGACGCGCTCGGTGTTTGGGGCGCAATTACGCTTTGATTTGCAGCAAGGGTTCCCGCTGGTCACGACCAAGCGCGTACACCTGAAGTCGATTATTCACGAGCTATTGTGGTTTTTGCGTGGCGAGACCAATGTGCGCACATTGCAAGCCGCCGGTGTGAGCATCTGGGACGAATGGGCCGACGAACACGGAGATCTGGGGCCAGTGTATGGGCAGCAGTGGCGGAGCTGGCGTGGTGCGCAAGGGGACACCGTGGATCAAATCTCGCAGCTTGTTGAACAACTGCGCAGTAACCCCGAGAGCCGGCGCTTGCTGGTCAATGCCTGGAACGTCGCTGATATCGAGCAGATGGCGCTGCCTCCTTGTCATTGCTTGTTTCAGTTCTACGTTGCCGATGGGCGTTTGTCTTGTCAGTTGTACCAGCGCAGCGCCGACTTGTTCTTGGGCGTACCGTTCAATATCGCCTCCTATGCCTTGCTGACCTTGATGCTGGCGCAGGTCAGCGACTTACAAGTCGGAGAATTCGTACACTCGTTTGGCGATGCGCACATCTATAACAATCATGTGCAGCAAGTACGTACGCAACTGGGACGTAGCCCGCAGCGCTTGCCGCGAATGCAGCTCAATCCTCAGAGGCGGTCTATCTTTGAGTTTCAATACGAAGATTTTAGCCTGGAGGACTACACACCGCACTCGCCGATATCGGCACCTGTGGCGGTATAACGCACATGGATATGATTTTAGCTATGGATCGCAGCGGCTTAATCGGCCGAGACGGTGGCTTGCCGTGGCACGCGCCGCGCGATTTGCGGTGGTTTAAGGCTGTGACCATGGGACGCACGATTGTGATGGGGCGACGTACGTGGGAGTCGATTGGTGTCGCCTTGCCAGGGCGCATCTCCGTGGTGGTGTCGAGCCAGCGCCACCCTGATATTGACGCCAATGTTGTGTGGGCGAGTGATGTTTATCAGGCGCTGCGCCAACATCCCGATGCGATCTTGATCGGTGGCGCGATGCTGTGCCAGCATGCCCTGCAAGCGAATCTGGTACGGCGTTGTTTTCGTACTTGGATCGAAGGCGACTACGAGGGCGACACGTATTTTGATCTCTCGCTGCTGGCGCACTGGCAGCCGCTCTACACGGGACAGTGTCCCGCGCATAACGGCCAACCTGCCATGGAACTAGAGCTGCTATTGCGCCCCTAAGGCGGAGTTTTAGGCATGGCTCTAAGACCCGGCTCTAAGACCCGGCTCTAAGAGGGTCCTTGGCGCAGATTCTCTGGCAGCCAAGTGGCAAGCTCCGGCACGGCGATCAACACAAACACCATCACCACCATGATCAGAAACATGGGGATAGCGGCGCGCGCAATATAGCCCATCTCGTGGCCAGTCATGCCCTGCATCACAAAGAGATTAAACCCAATTGGCGGGGTGATCTGCGCCATCTCCACCACGACGACGATAAAGATACCAAACCAAATCAAATCAATTCCGGCTTGGCGCACCATCGGCTCGACCACTGCCATGGTGAGCACGACTGAAGAAATCCCGTCGAGAAAACAGCCCAAGATCACGTAGAACACCAGTAGCGCGAGCAGCAGCTCGATTCGGGATAGCTCCCACTGGGCGATCAGATCAGCCAGCGCCCGAGGCAGGCCGGTAAATCCCATCGACAGTGACAAGAACGCCGCACCGGCGAGAATCAGCGCGATCATGGCACTGGTTCGCGTCGCGCCCATGAGGCTTTGGGTGAAGGTGCGCCACGAGAGCGAGCCTTGGCCGATGGCGAGCAATAATGCCCCAATGACCCCAAACGCGGCAGCCTCTGTGGCGGTGGCAAAGCCTGCGTACATCGAACCAATCACTACCAGAATTAAAGCGATGACCGGGGCGAGAAAGCGAGAGTTGTAGAGTTTTTCTTTCAGCGTGAGCTTGGCTTCGGGAATCGGTGTCCAGTCGCGGCTAAAGCGCGAATACAGCGCCACATAGCCCATAAACATCGCGGCCAGCACCAGACCAGGAATCACGCCAGCGAAGAACAGCTTGGTGATGCTCTCGTTGGTGGTCACGCCGTAGACAATGAGAGTGAGCGATGGCGGAATCATCAGTCCTAGCGTTGCCGCTCCGGCGAGGGTACCGATAATCAAGCGCTCGGGGTATTCGCGTTTGCGCAGCTCAGGGATGGACATTTTCCCTACTGTTGTCAGCGTTGCGGCAGAAGACCCCGAGACCGCCGCAAAGACCGTACAGCCGACAATATTGGTGTGCACCAAGCCGCCAGGCAGTCGGGCCATCCACGGCGCTAGGCCGCGAAACATGTCTTCGGACAAGCGCGTGCGGTAGAGAATCTCGCCCATCCAGATAAACATGGGCAAGGCTGTGAGAGTCCAGGAGGACGAGGCCGACCAGATTGTCGTGAGCATGACATCGCCCACGGGGCGGGTAGTGAACAGCTCCATCCCCACCCAGGCGACACCCATCAAGGCCAGCCCGACCCACACCCCACTGCCGAGCAGCACCAAGAGAACAAATACAAACAGAATAATGATCGAAACGCTTTCCATGACTTATTCCGGCTTGGCGCGTAGGCGTTGGATACAGTGATCGCTGAGTGCAATCGCCAGAATGATCGCGCCTAAGAGCATGGCGGACTGGGGGATCCACAGCGGGGTGCGGTCTTGCCCTTGAGAGATATCATTAAACCGGTAGCTCCAATATACAAAACGCTGCGCGTAGAAGACGAAGTACCACATGATGAGTGCGCCAATGGCGTAGCACCAGATATCCAGCCACCGCCGCAGGCGTGGCGGCAGGGCGTTGAGCAGCATCGACACCCGAATGTGGGAGCCGTGCTGCAGCGCACTAGCAAAAGCCAAGAAGGATCCAGCAGCCATCGCATAGCCTGCATAGTCCGGTGCACCGGGAAACACCTCTCCAGTCCAGCGAGCCATCATCTGCAGGACGATCAGTACCAGCATGGCCACCAATGCCAACGCGGCGAGCACCCCTGAGGCGGTATAGAGAGAGTCCAAGCAACGTCGGAGCATAGAGAGAGTCTCGAAAATACAGCGCGCGCCCTCAACAGGAGAAGGCGCGGCATTGAGGTTTGTTGCCTGTTATTGCATGGCTTTGAATGCATCGACGATGGCGCGGCCCTCGTCGCCTGCTGCTTCTAGCCACTCGTTGGTCATTGTGACACCAATGTCTTTGAGCTCACCGACCAGCTGCTCAGAAGCGGGGCCAACATTCATGCCGCCATCGCGTAGGCCTTGCAGTGTGAAGCCGGTGTATTCTTTGGCGCGCCAGTTGCCCGCGTATTCGGCCAATGTGGCGCAGCCACGAATGACGTTTTGGTGGGCTTGAGCCGTGTCGTTCCAGACATCGGAGTTAACCATGACGTAGTTGCGTGGCAGCCAGGCGTCGACCTCATAGAAGTAGCCCAAGCTCTCCCACACTTTACGATCGTAGCCAGTAGAGCCAGAGCTGATCATCGACTCCGCCACGCCCGTGGCGAAGGCCTGAGAGATCTCCGCCGCCTCGATGGTGACGGGCAACATGCCGGTCAGCTCAGCCAGGCGCGAGGTGGCGCTGTTGTAGGAGCGGAATTTGATGCCTTTCATCTGCTCAACAGACTCGACGGCATTTTTGAAGTACAGCCCCTGAGGAGGCCACGGCACTGCGTAGAGCAGCGTCAGGTTTTGATCGGCCAGTACTTTTTCCATCGTTGGTTTGGCTGCTTTCCAGAGCTTGGC
>CAKZUS010000172.1 GCA_937921805.1 uncultured Granulosicoccaceae bacterium | reverse complement strand
TGACCGCGTCGATCACCGCTTCGAGGCCTTCGATATTGAGAAAGCTCTCTTGCTGACCGGCAAACGAAGCATCAGGCAAATCTTCAGCGGTGGCCGAAGACCGCACGGCCACTTGCAAGGCTCCACCTTCGTTTACGAGGTCTTGATAGTGGCTAGAGATTTGGGTCAACAAGGCCTCGGGCAAAGGCGCATCAATGATCCACTGCCGAATCTCGGCGCCGCAACGAGCCAAGGCCGCGACATCTTCGACATCCAAGTCCTGCAAGCGCTGCGCAATGCGCGCGTCCAAGGCCTCATGCGATAAAAACGCACGGTAAGCCTCAGCGGTGGTGGCAAAGCCGCCTGGAACATTCACCCCCGCAGCGCTGAGGTGGTGGATCATCTCCCCAAGCGAGGCATTTTTACCGCCAACGGCTTCCAGGTGGGACATACGGCAGTCAGAAAGAGGCAAAACAAAGGCAGACATGCGGGTGTTTCCAGCGAAATGGAGGAAGAGATATAGGCGGCAGTATACTACACAAGATGTAGTACCCAATAAGGATTCAGTACTACCCTCAACAAGAAATCCCACTAACCTGACAAGCATGCAACCTATTCAACGCACCGTATATTACATATCAGACGGCACGGGCATTTCTGCCCAAACCCTCGGCCAATCCCTGCTGAGTCAGTTCACTGGCATCACGCTGCAGGCGTTCACCATGCCATTTATCGATGACGATAATAAGGCCCGGCAATGCCGAGACCACATACGCGAGACAGGCCGTGTTGATGGGCAACGCCCCATCGTCTTCTCCACCTTGGTCAACGAGCAGCACGCCGCGATTGTCGCCAGCGCCGACTCGCTACACCTGGACTTATTCCAGCGCTTTATTACTCCCCTGGAGCAGGAGCTGGGGCAGCAATCCACCCACACCGTGGGCCACGGACACGGCAGCACCAACTCTGAAGAATACCTGCAACGCATCGACGCGCTGAACTTCAGTCTGGCGCACGATGATGGGCAAAGCCACCGCGGGCTTGCTAGCGCAGAAGTCATCCTGGTGGGGGTCTCGCGCTGCGGCAAAACCCCAACGTCGCTGTACTTGGCCATGCAACACGGTATTTTTGCCGCCAACTATCCGCTGATTCCTGAAGACTTTGAGCGCGGCGCCTTACCGCCTATTTTGCTTGAGCACCGCCAGAAACTGGTAGGCCTGACAATTGATGCGACGCGACTCAGCGCCGTACGCAGCGAACGCCGTCCTCAGTCTACTTACGCGAGCCTCGCGAACTGCCGCAACGAAATTACCGCTGCACAGCGCCTTTTGCAGCGCTATGAGATCCCCACGCTAGACTCGTCTCACCAGTCGGTAGAAGAGCTATCGGCCCAGATCGTCCACCGACTCAGCAACGCCACCCGGGCCACGCTGCAGAACCCCGTTGAGGTGACTGAGTTTTAGTCATAACTCAGCACCCACCACCCGGGGCCATCACTTCATCACGTAGGCCCTAATTTAGCTCTTAATCTGGCCTTTACTAACACGTAAACTAGCGCGTATTCAACGCGCGACGGCGCTCGTCGCGCGGCGGTAGGCCATAAATATCGCGATAGCATTTGGAGAAGTGCGGCGCCGAGATAAAGCCACACGCGAGCGCAATATCGACAATCGGCATACTTGTTTGTAATAGCAACTGTCGCGCGCGCTCCAGGCGCAGCTCCAAGTAGTAGCGCGTGGGAACGCATTCGAGGTATTTTTTAAACAAACGCTCTAGCTGACGCCGTGATAAGCCCACATGAAAAGACAACTCGTCGAGCGTCATCGGCTCTTCGATATTCGCCTCCATCAGCGACACAGCTTCGGCCAACTTGGGCTGACTGGTGCCAATGCGTTGCACCAAGGGCACGCGCTGGCGGTCGTGCTGATCGCGGATGCGCTCGCACATAAACATCTCAGAAATGCCCGCGGCAAGCTGCTCGCCGAACTGCTCGCGCACCAAGTGCAGCATCATGTCTAGAGGCGCAATGCCCCCCGCGCAGGTGTAGCGATCTCGGTCAATTTCAAAAAGCTCTTGGGAGACGACTAAAGCGGGGAACTCTTCACGAATACTGGCCATATTTTCCCAGTGAATCGTGCAACGATACCCATTGAGCAAGTCCGCGCGAGCTAAAAGATAGCTCCCGGTACACAAGCCTCCGACGGGGCGGTTCTGGTCGGCTACTTTACGCAGCGCGTTGCTCACTGCCGGCTCTACGGCGCGGTGCACATTCACGCCAGCGATAGCGAGCAATAAATCCAGACCGCGCATGTCATTGAAGTTGGCATCAACCGGAACGTCAATGCCACTACTCGAACGCACAGTGTCGCCGTTTTTGCCAAAGGTCTTCCAGCGATAAATATCGCTTTCGGCGAGTTGATTGGCCATGCGCAGCACTTCAATGGCTGCACTAAATGCCAACAACGTAAAGTCATCGACCAGTAAAAAACCCACTGTAAATGGATCGCGCTCTGAGACTTGATAACGACGCAAGCCGGCACCTCTGGCCATTGCGAAACCCTCGCCCAACGTGGCAAAGATACTGATGGTCCCAGAAAATCACGGCTTCGTGTACAAAGCCGTTTCCATTGTGCGACCTAATCGGTGTTCCTTAGGTTTTGCAGGCTTTATTACCGTCTACGAATCAATAGTTTGCATCAGGCACGGCGTCTTTCTTAGCCTGTATAAATTCTTGCAGCGCAGCGTCCACACCAGGATCAATC
>CAKZUS010000171.1 GCA_937921805.1 uncultured Granulosicoccaceae bacterium | reverse complement strand
CGCGTTGGTGTGGTGGATAACATGGGCGAAACCTTGTGGCCCGACCGACAGATGATTTTGCTGAGCCGCGACGTGCTCTCGCGCAACCCTGGCGCTCGGATTATTTTTGATGTGAAGTGCTCGCGCCTCCTGCCCGCGGCGATTCGCGAGGCTGGGGGGGTGCCAGAGATGTACAAAACTGGGCACTCGCTGATTAAAGCGCGCCTGAAAGAAACCGGTGCCTTGCTCGGGGGCGAGATGAGTGGGCATGTTTTCTTCAAAGAACGCTGGTATGGCTTTGATGATGCTTTGTATACCGCCGCGCGTTTCTTAGAGATCATTGCAGCGCAAACCCGTAGCGTCAATGCTGTCTTTGCCGATATTCCTGACAGCGTGAATACGCCCGAACTCAATGTCATTTTTGCCGAAGGAGAGCACCACCGTTTTGTGCAGGACTTTGTGGCGATGTTGCAAGGCGAGATGGCGGATGAGTTCGCCGCAGGAGACGTGAATACTATCGATGGTATTCGGGTAGATTTTGCCGATGCCTGGGGCTTGGTGCGTGCCTCGAACACCACGCCCTCGCTGGTGATTCGCTTCGAAGCGGATGACGATGCCGCCCTACAGCGAGTGCAGACGCTGTTTAGGCGCGCCATGCTGGCGACACAAGCTGATATCAACCTTCCGTTTTAGGACAACAAAACGAAGAAGGAGTGAGCGAGTGAACGAACGAGTGATCCCCGCCGCTGAGGTGGGGCATATTCTCAACGAGGCCCTGCCGTATATCCACCGCTTTGCGGGGCAGACCATGGTGGTGAAATACGGCGGCAATGCGATGACCGATGCGGCGTTGCAGCAGAGCTTTGCGCGCAATATTGCGCTGATGAAGGCCGTGGGGATGAACCCTATTGTGGTGCACGGCGGAGGGCCGCAGATCGCTCAGATGCTCGATGCGCTGGGCAAGTCAACGCGTTTTATCGACGGCCTGCGCGTCACCGACGCAGAGACAATGCGCATTGTCGAGATGGTGTTGGGCGCGCACGTGAACAAGCAAGTGGTGTCCTTGATCAACCAAGCTGGTGGCCGCGCTGTGGGCATTACGGGCAAAGATGGGCAGAGCATTATCGCCCGGCCTTTTGCCAGTGAGCAGGAGCTGGGGTTTGTCGGTGAGGTCGATCATATCAATCCCGAGCTGATTCGCAGCCTAGAGCACGGGGGGTTTATCCCGGTGATCGCGCCAATAGGCGTTGATGCGCAGGGCAATAGCTACAACATCAACGCAGACTTGGTGGCGAGCAAGGTGGCGATGGCCTTGAATGCGCATAAGCTCTTGCTACTGACCAATACCCCGGGAATATTAGACCGCGAAGGACGCTTATTGACCGGTCTGACCCGTGCGGATATTCAGGGGCTGATTGATGAGGGCACCATCTATGGCGGAATGCTACCGAAGGTAGCGTGTGCTTTAGAGTCCGTAGAGGCGGGCGTGGAAGCGGTGCAGATTATCGATGGACGGGTCGATAATGCACTGCTGCTAGAGCTGTTTACCAATGCGGGCGTGGGCACGTTGATTCGCTAAGAGCCGATACCGTATTGCTGTTGATAGGCATACAGGGCCTCGTGCTCGGCGGCGCCCTGGCGATAGCGCAGTAAGTCGCTCAGCGACGCGACGCTCAGCACGGGCACGCCCAAAGATTGCTCTACCTCTTGCACGGCCGAGAGCCGCCCTTGGCCGCGCTCTTGGCGATCGAGCGTCACCACAACGGCGGCCAGCTCTGCGCCGTGGGCTTGGATGATCTCAACCGACTCCCGAATGGCGGTACCGGCTGTGATCACATCGTCTACGACGACAACGCGGCCCTGCAGTGCTGCGCCCACCAGCGTGCCGCCTTCACCATGCTGTTTGGCCTCTTTGCGGTTAAAGCACCACGGCACGTTGCGCTGTGGCGCCAGGGCGACAGCTGTGGTCGTGACCAAGGGGATGCCCTTGTACGCAGGGCCAAAGAGCATGTCAAAGTCGATCTGAGAGTCCAACAGAGTCTGGGCGTACCAGCTTCCCAGAGCCGAGAGCGCTGCGCCATCGCACAAAGCGCCAGCATTGAAAAAATACGGACTCACACGTCCTGATTTAAGCGTGAATTCTCCAAATTTCAGGGCATTGCAGCGTTGTGCTTCATCGAAAAAAGCAGTGCTCAGGTCTTGCATAAATAGCTCTAGGTTGCGCGTCGGCGCTTAGTGTAGCAGCCGTCTCTAGTCGTGACTCCTTACCGCGATCCCTCGCTGCGACTTCTCGCCGTGACTTCTCGCCGTGACTTCTCGCCATGAATGAGGTCAAGCGGGTAGTATGCGCAGCATGCGTATCATTACTTTTAATGCCAACGGCATCCGCTCGGCGGGGCGAAAGGGTTTCTTTGACTGGCTGGCCCTGCAGCAGGCCGATATCGTCTGTATCCAAGAGACCAAGGCACAACAGCATCAGCTCAGCGACGGGCTCTATCACCCGGCGCCGTTTCACTGCTACTACCACGATGCGCGCAAGCCAGGTTACAGCGGTACCGCGATTTATACACGACACGAACCCGATGAAGTGGTCCGCGAGGTCGGGGTTGACTGGATTGATGAAGAAGGGCGCTTTTTACGCTGTCGCTATGGCAATTTGCATGTCATTTCGGCGTATTTGCCTTCCGGCTCTTCAGGCTGGCCACGGCAAGCCTTGAAATACCAGCTGCTAGACTGGCTATGTGCCTACCTCAAGGGACTGCGACGGCGCAAAGGCAGCGAGGTGGTGATTTGCGGGGACTGGAACATAGCGCATACGCAAAATGATCTACGCAACTGGCGTAGTAATCAGAAAAACTCTGGCTTTCTCCCGCTAGAGCGCGC
>CAKZUS010000170.1 GCA_937921805.1 uncultured Granulosicoccaceae bacterium | reverse complement strand
TATGTTGCAACACACAGCGCGCGCCGATACGTTGATACTGTTTTGGGAGGGAGCCACCAAAACGCTGCCCACTACCTGCGGCGGGGACTATAGCCCACACTGACATCGCTTATTCCTCATCCAGGTGATAGTAAACCTCGTCGGGGTGGAGCATGCCATAGCGGCTACGCGCCAACTCCTCAATGGCATCTAGTCCAGTTTTCAAGTCCGTGATTTGCGCCTGCAGCGCGCGATTGCGCTCTTTCAGCCCATCCGCCTCGCGCTGCAGTTCCGCTACGGCGCTGCGTAGCGTATTCACTTCGCGTCGCCCACCATCGCCCGCCCACAGTCGCCACTGCAGGCTAACAAGAACCACCGCCAAGGCGATGATCAAGGCCACGCGCGCGCGCGCCAATGGTGTCGAGCCTCTTAGCGACGCAGCGCTGCACGCCCCGGATAGTGGGCGCGAGAGCCAAGATCAGCCTCAATGCGCAGGAGTTGGTTGTATTTGGCAGTGCGGTCTGAGCGCGACAGCGAGCCAGTTTTGATCTGTCCAGTATTGGCCGCTACGGCTAGATCAGCGATCGTGGCGTCTTCGGTCTCACCAGAGCGGTGCGAGGTCACGCAGGTATACCCCGCAGCGTGAGCCATATTAATCGCCTCCAAAGTCTCACTCAGGGTGCCGATTTGGTTGACCTTGATCAGTATCGAATTAGCGATATTGCGATCAATCCCCTGGCGCAAAATCGCAGGATTGGTAACAAACAAATCATCACCGACCAGTTGCACCTTATCGCCTAGGCGCTGAGTGAGCTGCGCCCATCCGTCCCAGTCGTCTTCGGCCATGCCGTCTTCGATGGAAACAATCGGGTAGCGAGCGGCCAAGTCAGCCAAATACTCGACGTATTCCGCCGCATCAAAGCGCCGTCCTTCACCAGACATGTTGTAGACGCCGTTATCGAAAAACTCAGAACTCGCGACATCCAGCGCCAACATCACATTATCGCCCAGGGCGTAGCCGGCACGCTCGACGGCCTCGGCAATCGTCTGCAGAGCTTCTTCGTTGGAGCCAAGATTCGGCGCGAATCCCCCTTCATCACCTACTGCCGTGTTAAGGCCCCGCGCAGACAAGACACTTTTGAGGTGATGAAAGATCTCCGCCCCACAGCGCAGAGCTTCGCTGAAGCTCGCCGCGCCGACAGGCATCACCATAAACTCTTGGATATCTACATTGTTCTCGGCATGCGCGCCACCGTTGATGATATTCATCATCGGCACTGGCAGAGTGGTAGCAGCCTCCCCGCCCAAAGAGCGGTAGAGCATCTGCCCCTGGTCTGCGGCTTGGGCTTGAGCGTTGGCCAGAGAGACCGCCAACAGGGCATTGGCACCCAAGCGAGATTTGTTCTCTGTGCCATCGAGTTCAATCATCAGGGCATCGAGACCCTGCTGGTCTGCGCTATCGCGCCCGCACACCGCAGGCGCGAGTACATCATTGACATTCGCCACCGCGCGAGTCACGCCTTTGCCGAGATAACGCGAGGCGTCGCCGTCGCGCAGCTCGATGGCTTCGCGCGCACCAGTACTGGCGCCGGAGGGGACCGCCGCACGGCCCAGCGCGCCGCTGGCAAGGCGCACATCGGCCTCTAGCGTTGGGTTGCCGCGTGAGTCCATAATTTCGCGAGCAACTACAGATTGAATCTTGGACATAGAGAAAGTCTCCTGAGGACTTAGGCGCTTTTGGCGCGTAATGCGGATTCGATAAATCCAATAAATAAGGGATGCCCATCACGGGGGTTGGAGGTGTATTCGGGATGGAACTGCGAAGCGAGAAACCACGGATGCTCCGGCAACTCGATCATCTCGACCAGCGGCTCGACATCATCCGACACACCGCTGATGCACAAACCCTTGGCACACAAAGCATCAAGGTAGTGGTTATTGACCTCGTAACGATGGCGATGACGCTCAACAATGCTGGCAGCGCCATAGGTTGCGCGCGCGTGGCTGTTTTCGCTCAGTTGCACGGTCTGGCCCCCTAAGCGCATAGTGCCTCCCAAATCCGTATCATCGGCGCGACTTTGCGCTTCGCCGTCACGACCGACCCACTCGGTCACCAAAGCCACCACCGGGTACGGGGTCGACATATCAAACTCGGTACTGTTAGCGCGCTGATAGCCCGCCACATGGCGCGCAAACTCGATCACAGCCACCTGCATGCCCAGGCAAATCCCCAGATACGGCACGTTGTTTTCGCGTGCAAAGCGTGCGGCGGCAATTTTGCCTTCGATGCCACGGGCGCCAAACCCTCCCGGCACCAGCACCGCATCGAGCGATTTGAGGCAGTCGGTGCCGTGACGCTCAATCTCTTCGGCATCAATATACTCAATGCAAACGCGAGCCTTGAGCTGAATGCCCGCATGCGCGAGCGCCTCATTGAGTGACTTATACGATTCGGTCAGCTCGGTGTACTTGCCGACCATGCCAATCGTCACCTCCCGATCAGGATGCAAAACGCCATCGACGACGCGCTCCCATTCGTGCAGATCAGCCGCGGGCACATCAAAGCCAAAGCGCTGCACTAGCAACTCGTCCAAGCTTTGGGCTTGGAACATCGAGGGGATGCGATAAATGCTGTCAGCGTCTTGCGCTTCGAGCACTGCGCGCTCTTGTACATTGGTAAACAAAGCGATTTTGCGCCGCTCTTCTGCAGGCAGCGCCCGATCGCTACGACAAATCAAAATATCGGGCTGGATACCAATAGAGCGCAGTTCTTTGACGGAGTGCTGGGTCGGCTTGGTTTTGATCTCGCCTGCCGTGGCAATGTACGGCACCAAGGTTAGGTGCACAAAGCAGGAGCGAGTCGGGCCAAACTCTACCGCCATCTGGCGAATAGCCTCTAAAAACGGCAGTGATTCGATATCTCCCACCGTACCGCCAATCTCTACCAGTGCTACGTCATTGTCCCCCGCGCCCGCGATCACTAAGCGCTTAATTTCGTCGGTGATGTGCGGAATAACCTGTACCGTCGCGCCCAGATATTCGCCGCGGCGCTCAGCACGAATGACATTTTCGTAAATGCGACCGGTGGTGAAATTATTGGCCTGTGAGGTACGTATGCGCAGAAAGCGCTCGTAGTGCCCTAAATCCAGATCAGTCTCGGCGCCATCTTCGGTGACAAACACCTCACCGTGCTGGAACGGGCTCATCGTGCCAGGATCGACATTGATATAGGGGTCGAGCTTGAGTACTGTGACGCGCAGACCGCGCGCCTCGAGTAGCGCGCCCATCGACGCAGCGGCAATACCCTTACCCAGCGACGACACAACGCCGCCCGTGACAAAAACAAATCGAGTCATGAAAAGTCCACGCCGTTGTGCAAAAAAAGGATCAAGATCGGCATGGAGCATGAGTATATCAGGATGCAGGTAAGTGCTCTTTCACCGACCGTCTAAACCCCTGTACTACCTCACATCTTCGCTCTTCACGGCGTAGCCGTACACCGCGACCAGCTCGCTATCTCGCCAGACCAAAGGGACGCTATCGCGACGCCAGGGGGGGACACCATACTGCTGCCACAGTTTTTTGAGCGCACGGTGCTGACCGCGCACTTGCAAGGCCTCGCCGCCGCGCCGCCCACGCACGCGCAGCGCGGTATGATCGTCTATCTGCAAGCCTTGTGCACGCAGCCAGTCGCGCGTCAGCGACTGCCCCGCCCAGTCACAATAGCGCCCACTCCATATCAGTTCTGAGCAGTGTGAGGCCGTAGGCGATGTTGCCGACGGGGGCCGCTCGACGACGTACAGTTGCCCCCGGTAGACCGCAAAGGTCACAGCGCCACAATCGCCACGCCACTGCGCATCGGCGCGCAAGCCCACCAGCTCGCGCGCCCACTGCGACAATCTGCGTGCAGGTGGTGCATACAGGCCTTGCCGCACAATCCAAGCATGCAGCTGCTGCGTGGCAGTGCTGGGGTCTAAGGTCTCCAGGCTCAGGTGAGTCGTCGCTGATGCTGATGCCGGCTCTGCATCCACCATGTAAGCCGTGTGATTCGCCGCAATAGATTGACTCAGGTGCTGGGCACAGCGCGCCGCCGATCGCGCCGCCTGCGGCCAGCGCTGGCGCAATAGCGGAAGCACTTGCTGGCGCAGAAAATTGCGATCAAACCGTGGGTCTGCATTGCTCGGATCCTCCACCCAAGACCACTGCTCGCGCTCAGCGGCCTCAATAATCAGCGCCTGCGGACAGGACAGCCACGGGCGCAGCACCTGTCCAGCCCCCAGTGAGCGGTTTGCAGCAATGCCCTGCATCCCCTGCGCACCGCTGCCACGCAGCAGACGCATTAATAGCGTTTCGAGCTGGTCATCGGCATGGTGGGCCGTTAGCAAGATTTCACCACGGCGCAGGCTGCGCTCAAAAACGCCATAGCGCGCAGCGCGCGCGCGCGCTTCGAGATTGGGGCCGTCTTGCAGGGCTACTGAAAAAATTTGTAAGGGCGTCGCCGTGCTCAACGCGAGGCAGAGCGCACGGCACTGCTGCGCCCATTCGGCGGCGGCGGGGTGCAGGCCGTGATGGACATGAATCGCCCGCAGCGGCAAACGATGCTGCTGTGCAAAATGGTGGGCATAGTGCAGCAAGGTCACCGAATCGCGCCCGCCAGACAGGGCCACACACAAGCCAAGAGTTCGGGCTTGCGCTGCCACTTGCGCAGAGGCCCCTACAGCTCCTACAGCGGTTTCAAGAGCCGCTGCAAGTGCCTGGGCCAGCTTATCGTGCGTTGTCTTTAAATTCGCCAAAGTCACGCAAGCGGCGCTGGCGCTGCTCCATGCGCTCGTCGTCGCTGAGCGATTGCAACTCCTCTAGCCCCTGGCGTAGCTGGGCCCCCACCGCATCAATGATTGCTGGAACATTGCGATGCGCGCCGCCGAGTGGCTCTTGCACAACGTCGTCAACAAGGCCAAGCTCATGCAGGCGTTGGCTGGTAATGCCCAGCGCCTCAGCCGCCTCTGGCGCCTTGTCAGCGCTCTTCCAGAGTATCGACGCGCAGCCCTCTGGCGAGATCACCGAGTAGGTCGCGTATTGCAGAATATAGACGCGGTCGCCCACACCAATGGCCAGAGCCCCCCCAGAGCCGCCTTCGCCAATGACCGTACACAGGACAGGCACCGAGAGCTGCGCCATTTCGATCAGGTTGCGCGCAATCGCCTCTGATTGGTTGCGCTCTTCGGCGCCAATTCCGGGGTAGGCGCCGGGCGTATCAATAAACGTTATCAGCGGCAGTTTAAATTTGTCAGCCATGCGCATCAGGCGTAGTGCTTTGCGGTAACCCTCGGGGCGCGGCATACCGAAATTGCGCCGAATTTTGTCTTTGGTATCACGGCCTTTTTGCTGAGCAATAACCACCACAGACTGCCCACCAAAGCGCCCAATGCCGCCAATAATGGCCGCATCATCGGAGTACGCGCGATCGCCGTGCAGTTCCTGAAACTCGGTAAACAACCCCCGAATATAGTCTTGGGCGTGGGGGCGGTTAGGGTGGCGCGAGAGCTGGGAGATTTGCCATGGCGTCAGCTTGCCGAAAATCGACTCGGTGACTTGTGTGCACTTCTTCTTGAGGCGCTCGATTTCTTCACTGAGATTGAGGTCGACGTCTTCGCCGACATAGCGCAACTGCTCGATCTTCGCCTCAAGCTCAGCAATAGGCTGCTCGAAGT
>CAKZUS010000169.1 GCA_937921805.1 uncultured Granulosicoccaceae bacterium | reverse complement strand
AGGGGTGTGTATCGCTGGGTATTCGCTCGCTGATGGCATTGGCGTGCGGATAGCGCTTGATCCTCTGGCTTATATCGCTTGGGGAATGATGTTGCATATTGTGATTGCGGGCGCGGTCTTGCTGCGTCGGCCGCGGCAAGTGCAAGAAATTGCGCGTACCGTTTGGTGCCGTGGCTTGGGCGCTGGGATGTTGTCGGTGTTCGCTTATGGCATGGTCTTGTACGCTAACACTTTGGCGCCATTAGGCATTGTCTCGGCACTGCGCGAATCTTCGGTGCTGTTTGCGACCGTGATAGGGGTAGTGTGGTTTCGCGAACGCCCTATCTTGCCGCGTTTGGCGGCGGCAATGATGATCGTCGGGGGAGTGATATTGCTCGTTCGAGCGAGCTAGCACGGCGGCTAATAAAGCAGCGCGCAGGCTTGCACCGGGCGCAGGCAGGCAGATACAGTAGGCGTTATCTCTATATTTCTACTTTGGCGCAATAGCATGCAGATTAGCTTTATTGGACTGGGCAATATGGGCGCTCCGATGGCCAGCAACTTAAGCCAAGCTGGGCATCTTGTGCGCGGCTTTGATACGGCTGCAGTGCAGGTCGAGGGCGTGGAGACGGTGCAGAGCATCGATGAACTAGGCGCCTGCGATGTCGCGATACTGATGCTGCCCAATGGCAATATTGTGCGCCAAGTCGCCCAGGAGCTATTGCCGCAGATGCGCTCGGGTAGCGTGTTGATTGATTGCTCGACAGTCGATGTTAACAGCGCCATAGAGCTGGCCGAGGCGGCCAAGGCCAGAGAAATTCTCTGCTTTGATGCCCCTGTGTCGGGGGGCATCACTGGAGCCAGCGCAGGGAGCTTGACGTTTATGGTCGGCGGTCCTGAGGCTGCGTTGGCGCAGGTGCAGCCGCTGTTTGACGTCATGGGACACAAGGCAGTCTATTGCGGCGCCAGTGGTGCAGGACAAGCGGCCAAAATCTGCAACAACATGATTCTGGCTGTCACCATGATTGGGACCTGCGAGGCTTTTGCTCTGGCCGATAAGCTTGGACTAGAGCGACAGCGCTTGTTCGATGTGGTCTCGACCTCATCGGGATCAAGCTGGAGCACTAACCACTACTGTCCAGCGCCAGGAGTTGGGCCTAGCAGCCCCGCCGATCATGCGTACCAACCTGGATTTGCGGCCGAGCTGATGCGCAAAGACCTTGGCTTGAGCCAAGACGCGGCCCGCAGTGTGGATGCTGCGACCCCGCTTGGCGCGCATGCCTTGGCGCTGTATCAGCAGCTATTAGAGGAATGCGGCGGGGCGGGCAAAGATTTTTCCTATTTTCTGCCTGTTTTTGCCCAAGCACAGCGCGATGATTTTCAGTAGCTGAAACCAAACCCACCAACGCGGGGTCTTGAGGGGGATCATTTTTTTGGAAGATCCCATGCGTTTACTACTCGCGGCGGTGTTGTCATCGATGGTTGGTATGGCTCAGGCTGATACGGCAGTATTGGCGGGAGGCTGTTTTTGGTGTGTAGAGTCTGACTTTGAGCACCTCGATGGGGTGCGAGAAGCGGTGTCGGGATTCACCGGCGGCACGCATCCCAATCCCACCTATCGTGGTGGACATGATGGGCATTATGAGGCGGTGCGCATCGACTATGATCCGGCCAAACTGAGCTATCAAGACATATTGGATCACTACTGGATCAACATCGATCCTTTTGATGCACGCGGGCAGTTTTGCGACAAAGGCGACGAATACCGCACGGCTATTTTTGTGTCTACAGACACCGAGAGAGCCTTGGCTCAGGCGAGCCTAGAGGCGGTTGCCGCGCGTTTTCCTTCAGAGCAGGTGGCGACTGAGATTCTGACGCTGGGGGAGTTTTTCCCGATTGCGGGCGACGAGAGCTATCACCAGGACTATTACAAAAACTATCCTCTGCGGTACAAGTTCTACCGCCAAAGCTGTGGGCGTGATGCGCGCTTAGAGGAGATATGGGGCGAAAAGTGAGTCCACATTTTGCTCTCTGGCGTCATTGTTGCTGTGACTGGTTTTTTGTCTATCGGATGCAGCTATCGTGCGCTATCTAGTCACCGGGGCGGCGGGATTCATCGGGGCCGCCACAACGCAATCGCTGTTAGATCAGGGGCATAGCGTTGTCGGCATCGATAATCTCAATGATTACTACGACCCGACGCTGAAATCGGCACGCTTGAGTGCTTTGCGTGAGCACAGTCGTGGACACAGTCAATTTCACTTTGTGCAGCACAATATTGCCCAGTCGATGCAATCTGTGTTTGCCGAGCATCAGCCGCAGCGGGTGATTCATCTCGCTGCGCAAGCGGGAGTGCGTTACTCCATCGACAATCCACAGGCCTATGTCGAGTCTAACTTGCAAGGGTTTTTGACGATTTTGGAGTGTTGCCGCGAGCACAAGATCGAGCATTTGGTCTACGCCAGCAGTTCTAGCGTCTACGGGGCAAACAGCCACTCACCGTTTCGTGAAGACCGCCGCGCGGATTGGCCCGTGAGCCTATATGCGGCGACCAAGCGTAGCAATGAGATGATGGCGCATTCGTATAGCCATCTTTTTGAAATTCCGATGACGGGCTTGCGCTTCTTTACGGTATACGGCCCGTGGGGACGTCCAGATATGGCGCCGATGTTATTTCTTAAGGCGATGCTGGCGGGCGAGACGATTAATGTGTTTAACCACGGCGATATGTCGCGCGACTTTACCTATATCGACGATATTGTCGAGGGCGTTTTGCGCGTGGCTGACAAACCTGCGACGCCACTGGAAAGTAGCGCTGCGCACCGCGTGTTTAATATCGGGCGCGGCGCTCCGATGCCGTTGATGGACTTTATCCATGCGCTAGAACGTGCCTCAGGCATTGAGGCGAAGAAGCGTTTTTTGCCCATGCAGGCTGGGGATGTGCCCAGCACGGCGGCGGAGACTAGCGCCTTGCAAGAGTGGGTAGGCTATGCACCGCTCACCCCAGTGCAGACTGGGGTCGAGCGCTTTGTGCAGTGGTATCGCGAGTATTTTAAGATTTAGGCTTGGTGCCCTGCGGATCGTAGAGCGCGCCATAGCCGACTGCCTCGACGGTGACGTCATACACGTCGCCGAAGTACTCAATCTGTAACTTTCGACCTTGCTGGCAATACGCGTACGGCAAGTAGCCCAAGGCAATGTTTTTACCGATGCTCGGGCCGTAGACAATGCTGGTTGTGTAAGAGCGACGGCCTTGGGAGTCAATGAGGGTCTCGCCAGTCTCGGGGTCGAGAATCGGACAATTGCCCAGGGGATAGCGCGCGACGCCGTCGCTGTCGATATTGTTGTCCATCGTGAGTGTGCACAAATAGGCGGGCTGATGCGCGCGCTCACGTTGCGCCAACAATGCTGCCTTGCCGTAAAAATCTGCGGCCTTGGTTTTGGCGCGCTGCAAGCCCACTTCTAACAAATTGTATTCGGTGAGAATGTCGGCGTTCTGTAGACGTAGGCTTTTCTCTAGGCGGCGGCTGTTGGCGTAAGTCTCAATGCCCACTGGAGTGACGCCTTGGGCGTGCAGGGCGTCCCACAGTGCCAAGCCGTCTTCCATCTTGAAGTGAATCTCCCAGCCTTGCTCCCCTACATAGGAAATCCGGAACCCCATATAGGTCGTGCCATTGATGACGATCGGCTGAAAGGCCGCGAAGGGAAAGTTCTCGTGACTGATGGAAGCGGGATCGTCGACGATCTTGGCGAGCGTAGTGCGGGCGTTCGGCCCCCACAGGCCCAAGCAGCCGTATTGCTCGGTGACATTAGTGATCTGCACGCTGTGATGGCGGCTTTGTGCCATGCGTTGTAGCCACACCATATCGCGGTGTCCGGCATCGGCGCCGTCGATCACCCGAAAATGATGCTCACCCAGACGCAGCACGGTCAAATCGGCTCGCACGCCGCCATCGAAATCCAAAAAGTGCGTGTACACCCCTTTGCCGATAGCCACATCGACTTTGGCAACGCAGGTGTATTCCATCAGAGCCAGGGCATCGGGACCGTTGATGTCGATCACGGCAAAGTGACTGAGGTTAATCATGCCGACGTCTTCGGAGAGCTTGAGATGCTCGGCGTTGGAGACACGATAGAAGTGGCGGCTGTCCCATTCGGCCTCGCGAACTGGGACTTTGTCGCCATAGTGCTCTAGCAGGTGCTCATTGCTGGCATAGCCGTGGGCGCGTTCCCACCCTGCAATTTCCATAAAATAGCCGCCTAGTGCCACTTCGCGCTCATAGAACGGGCTGCGGTATTTGCCACGGCCTTTGGTATACGGCTCGCGATTGTGTACGGGGGGGTTATAGATCTTGAAAGCTGATTCGTAGCAGCGATCATGGATGTATTGCTCATCCTGCTGGAAGGGGTAAAAGCGCGCGATATCGACGCCAGAATGGTCTAAATGCGTGCGGCCGTCGGTCATCCAGTCGGCAATGATCTTGCCGGTGCCGGGGCCGTCTTTGACCCACACTGATACCGCGTACCAGAGGCCGCGTACTTTGGCCGATTCGCCCAAAGACGGGCCGCCGTCGGCGGTGACTTGTAAGAGGCCATTAAACGAATACTTTTCGTCATAGCCCAGCTCGCCCAAAATTGGGGTGAGCTCCATGGCGCGCTCCAATGGCTCGATGACTTGCTCCAGATCGAGATCGCGCTGCGAGGGCGATAAGCGCGCGTCTTCCTTGTTGAGCAGGTCGCGAGGGTGACACAGACGCGGGGCTTTTTCTTCGTAGTATCCCCATTCGATTTGTCCTCCTTCGGCGGTATTCGGGTCGCCAGTGTCGCGGAGGTAGGCGGAGTTGCCCTGGTCGCGCAGCAAGGGGAAACCAATTTCTTTGCCTGTGTTGGCGAACTCGGTATAGGGTTTGAAAAATGTCAGCGGATGATCGACGGGCATTACGGGCAGGTCTTCCCCCGCCATTTCGGCGATCAGGCGCCCCCAAAGTCCCGCGCAAACGACGACGTGATTGGCGTAAATCGTTCCGCGCGAGGTCACCACTCCCTTGATCTGCCCGTCTTCGATGATGAGATCGGTGCAGGCAGTATTGATAAAGGTTGTGAGTTTTCCGGTTTTCTCCGCTGCTTCGACCAGCTCTCCGGCGACGGTTTGCGAGCGCGGGACGACGAGGCCAGCGTCGGGGTCCCACAGTGCGCCTTGGATGACGTCTTCTTCTAAGAGAGGGAATTTCTCTTTGGCCTCTGCAGCGGAGATCATGCGCACGCGGCTGCCAAAGGCTTTGCCCGATGTCACGCGGCGCTTGAGCTCATCCATGCGCTCGCTATCACCTTTGCGGGCCACTTCAATACCACCGATGCGCTCATAGCGGCCCATCTTTTCGAAAAAGTCGATGGAATACTTGGTGGTAAAGATCGTCATCTGATCGTGCATCGTGTTGAAGCAAAAATCAGAGGCATGCGCGGTCGAGCCAATGTCAGTAGGGATGGCTGACATGTCGATGCCAACAATGTCATCCCAGCCGCGTTCAATTAAGTGGTGCGCGACTGAGGCGCCCACGATGCCGCCTTGGCCGATGATGACGACGTTGGCTTGACTGGGAAATGTGGACATGATGGACTCCAAAAGTGTGAGGGCATGGCGCGCGCAATGTACTGGGTGCGCGCAGCGAGCAAACAATGCTGCCAAGAGTAATAGAGGCAACGCATAGACTCTTTGCCCGAAGCGGCATTTGCTACGATTGAGCGAGACATGGAACAACGAGCAAGCATGAAAACAATCGGTATTTTAGGTGGCATGAGCTGGGAGAGCACGCAGGTGTACTACCAACTGCTAAACCGTAGCGTGCGCGCAGCGTTGGGAGGCTTGCACTCGGCCAAGGTGAACATGGTGTCGGTGGATTTTGCTGATATTGCGCGCTTGCAACACGATGGCGACTGGGACGCGACGGCGCGGCTACTGAGCGACTATGCCGCGCAGCTTGACGCGGCGGGGACGCAAGTGGGTTTGATCGCCACCAATACCATGCACAAAGTGTATGCGCCGCTGTGCGATGCCGTCTCGTTCCCATGGGTGCATATTGTGGATCCGACTGCGGCGGCGATTCGGGCGCAAGGGCTGAGCAAAGTTGGCCTACTCGGCACGGCGTTTACGATGGCACCCGGGTTTTATCGCGAGCGGATGCGCGAGCAGGGCATTGAGATGGTCGTGCCGAACGAAGAAGACCAGCAGCAGGTGCACCGTATTATTTATCAAGAGCTGTGTCAGGGGCAGATTGTGGAGCGCTCGCGCGCGATATACCAAGAGGTCATACAGCGTCTCGGCGACGCGGGCGCGCAAGGCACGATTGCCGGCTGTACAGAGATCGGCATGCTGGTGAGCGCCGCCCAAGCAGGTATGCCGTGGTTCGACTCTACGGCCTTGCATGCGCAAGCGGCGGTGGATATCGCGCTCGCGTGAATTATTGGCATGCCACGGCCGCTGCGCTTGCACTGGCCGCGCCGGCGCAAGATATCGACTGTGATGTCGCGATTATCGGGGCCGGATATACTGGCTTAAACGCGGCCTTGGAGCTGGCGCGCTCTGGGCAGCGGGTTGTTGTGTTTGACGAGGCCCCGGGCTGGGGAGCATCGGGGCGTAGTGGCGGTTTTTGCTGCGTCGGCGGCGGGGTTCTGGAGGAGGCATCAATGCGCCGCCGCTATGGCGCCTCGGCAGCACAAAAATGGACGGCCTGGCAGCGGCGCGCGGTGCAGCATGTGGCGCACGTGCTGGAGCGTGAGCATATCGACGCGGATTGTTTTGGCCTCGGAGAGCTATGCATAGCGCGCAGTCCCCGACAAGCGATAGCCAGCAATCTCAGCGCGGCGCAACTGCGCCAATACGCGATGCATATTAAAGGTGCCCAAGGAGCGCACTACGAGCCGATAGGGTTTGGTCTGCATCCCCAACGTTATGTTAATGGCTTGGTGGAGGCCGTGCAGCGGGCTGGTGGTCGGCTCTTTTCGGCGCGTGTTGAGCAGGTAATTCCCGGCTCACAGGCAATACGGCTGCGTGCAGGGGGCGCCCAGTGCCACGCGCAGCAATTACTGATTGCGTGCAATGCCTATGCGCCAGAAGCGCTAGTGCCTCAGTTGGCGGGGCGAGTGTGTCCGGCAGTGTCGAGCATTTTCGTAACAGAGCCTATCGCCCCCTGGCAGGAGGACGTTCCGCGTTTCTGTGCGATGGCGTATGACGCCCGCAGTGTGTTGCATTACTTTCGCCCTCTACCCGACGGGCGAGTGCTGTTTGGTGGGCGCGGTGGACTAAGCGAATCCAGCGATGCGATGTATTGCGCACTGCGGCAGCGCTTTGATGACTACTTCCCGCAGTGGCGCGATGTGCGCACGCAGTTCCAATGGCAAGGCTCTATTGCTCTGACGCGTCGGGGCCTGCCTTTTATTGGCGAGTTGGCCCCGGGAATATGGAGTGCCTTTGGCTATCACGGCAATGGCATTGCAGCGGGCAGCCTCGCCGGTACCGAGCTGGCGCGCCTAATATTAGGCAAAGCAGGCTCCATCCCCTCGCCCTTGTCGACCTTACCCAAAGCCTTTGTGCTGGCGTCGTGGCGCCGTGCGTATCTCGCCGCTTTATATGCTGTATTGCGCCCTATAGATGCGTGGCGGGATCGCTAAAGCGGATTCATGGCCTGCGCTGGATTTTCTTGGACTCTGTGGCGTGGTATAACGCCGCTTTGCCCGCGAGAACACCATCATGACGATTGCTCCTGCCTCACGCTCATTAGATGCTGCAATCCAGCACGCGATTGATACCAAAACTAAGCCACTCGGAGCACTGGGTCAGCTAGAAACACTCGCTGCGCAGTTGGCGCGGGTGCAAGGTTGCCTGACGCCAGAGATTCGCCGCCCGACTTTGTTGGTTTTTGCTGCAGACCATGGCGTCGCTCTCGACGGCGTGAGCGCGTACCCCCGCGATGTGACCTGGCAGATGGTCATGAACTTCCTCGCCGGAGGGGCCGCTGTCAATGTGTTTGCTGCCAGTCATGATATGCAGGTGACGGTTATCGATGCCGGGGTTGATCACGATTTCGGCGGCATTGAAGGTTTACTTGATGCCAAAGTTGCTCCGGGCAGTGGCAACATCCGCACTGAAGCGGCAATGACCACAGAACAGCTACAGCAAGCCTTGGCGCTGGGGGCCGCCGCTGCGGATACGGCCATTGATGCCGGCGCCAATGTTATCGGCTGCGGTGAGATGGGT
>CAKZUS010000168.1 GCA_937921805.1 uncultured Granulosicoccaceae bacterium | reverse complement strand
CGAGAATATCTACGCCGCTGCCGTAGTTGGAATAGCTAGCCAAGTGGCCCGAGCGCTCCACGGCCCCCACGCCAATGACTCCGCGACAGGTAGCCGGCGTTACTGGGGCAAAGTCTAAGTCGTCACCGACTAAGTCGCTGCCGCCATTGCCCACGGCCGCCACGACGACGATTCCCAGTGCGGTGACCTCATCAATGGCCTCCTGCTCGGGGCCAGAGCAATGGCCCTGACGGCCGATGCTGAGATTGATGATATGCGCTGGGTGGGGGTTATCGGGGACATTGGGGACGCTCAAGCCCGCAGACCAGCGAATGGCGTCCACGAGATCGGCGAGCTCTCCACCGCAACGCCCCAAGGCCCGCACCGGCACGATGCGGGTATTCCAGGTGGCGCCAGCAATGCCGAGGCTGTCGTTGCTCGCTGCAGCAATGATGCCGCTGACCGTCGTACCGTGCCAGCTGCTGTCGCTGTGCGCGCAGTCTGCGTCGTAGAGGCCGGTCGCCTTGTCTTCTGCCGTGACCCAATCGCCGGGGTCGGTGGCGTCGCCATCGCGCCCTCCGCCGTCATTCGCCATTAGTGGATCGCTGACAAAATCATAGCCAGGGAGTACGCGAGCCGTGAGAGCCGGGTGCGGCAGAATGCCAGTATCAATGACCGCTACGATGACCTCATCATCGCCCTGAGTGATTTGCCACGCTGGTTCAAAATTAGCGCTGCCGTAGTAGAGATAGCTTGGCTCCAGGTTCCACTGCAAATCGTAGTACGGGTCATTGGGCGCGCTGAGGGGATAGATGCGATAGTTAGGGGTCTGGGCAATAATGCGGCCCTCTTGCTGCCATTGCTGATAGGCGGCACTATGGGTGTCGATCAACCACTGATCACCCGAAAGAGCAGTCGCGCCACTGATCTGCGTGCTTTTCATTTCGCTGCGTGCGCTCAATGGCGTGATGCCATCAGAGAGACTCACAATCACGGGCTCGGCCTGGGCCGCAGTAGCAGTGATGGCGGTGATGACGCTCGCAGCCCAAAACGCTACGCGATGATGCTTGGCACCAAGGAAATTCAGCATGTTGGGAGTATCTACTATGCATTGTTGTGCATCGCTTATCGGCGCCGCGCCAGGCGTCTACACCCTCTTTTGATGCTGTTTTTTGCACCAGTACACGAAAAAAGCCTGTCATAAACTTGTTATATGCCGGCTCAGTGCTGATGCGTGCGCTTATTTCTCTTGCAGACGCGGCATCAACATGACGAGGTTGCAGGGTGTGGTGCGGTTGTCGAGTTGTGCTTCAATCAACAGGTTCCAAGCGCTTTCGCATGCGTGCCGTGAGCCAGGGAGCACAAACACATAGGTGCGATTGGCCACGCCAGCGAGGGTGCGCGACTGCAGGGTCGAAGTGCCTATCTGCTCAAAAGACAACACCCGAAACATCTCGCCAAAGCCGCTGATTTCTTTATCTAGCAAAGGCGCGACCGCCTCTGGCGTGCCGTCGCGGCCAGTGATGCCGGTGCCGCCCGTGGTGAGCACCACATCCACTTGCGGGTCCACAATCCAGCGCGAGAGCACCGCTCGGATCTGATATTTATCATCGCGTGCCATCGCTTTTTCGTAGCAACGGTGGCCTGAGCGGGCGATCAAAGCCAGCAATGCGCGCCCAGAGGTGTCGTTCTCTTCTGTGCGGGTATCCGAGACGGTCAAGACCGCGATGTTCAGGCGCTTAAACGCAGCTTGCGTCATGGTGTTCACTCCAATGCTATATTGCCTAGTTTACTGAACGGCAAAGCACTGTGCGCGAGCGCATTCAAAAAATACTCTCACAACAGGGAATCGCGTCACGTCGCGAGGCCGAACGCTGGATCGGCGAGGGGCGCATCACGCTCAATCGCGAGACCGCCCAACTGGGCGCCAGCGTTCAAATCGGCGACGAAGTCGGCGTAGACGGGCGGTTCTATCGCGCAGAATCAAATCTGCGTCCCCCCAAGGTCTATCTCTACAACAAGCCCGAAGGCGAGCTGTGCTCCACCGCCGATGACGGCGAACACGCCAGTGTGTTTGCCAACCTGCCCAGTCCTGGCACCAGCCGCTGGGTCATGGTCGGGCGCCTGGATCTCAACACCCAAGGTCTTCTGTTGTTCACCACCGACGGAGGCCTTGCGCATCATCTGATGCACCCCAGCCACGAGATGCAGCGCGTCTACGCTGTGCGCGTGCATGGAGAGCTGCCCGAAGACGCCTTGAAAACACTGGTCGCAGGCGTTGAGCTAGAAGACGGTCCCGCCTTATTTGAGCGCATCGACGAAGCGGGCGGCGACGGAAGCAATCGCTGGTTTCACGTCGTGCTGCGCGAAGGGCGTAATCGCGAAGTTCGCCGCTTGTGGGAGACCCAAGGCGTACGCGTGAGCCGCTTGATTCGCCTCAAGTATGGCCCCATATCTCTGCCACGTATGTTGCGACGCGGCAAAGGCGTATGGCTAGAAGAGGCCGATGTTCGTGCCCTGTGCACCGAAATTGGCTACCGGCCCGAAGAGAAAATCGTCCTGCGCTCGCGTAAGCCCACTAAACCCCGGCGCCGTGCCGGTAAGCGTTGAGAGAGTCAGAGTCTATGAGTAAATCTTCGATGTACCGCATTCGCTTTCAGCAAGGCGATCAGCACTACGATATCTATGCCAAGCACGTCTACGCGTCTGATATACACGGGTTCGTGACTATCGAAGACATGGTCTTTGGTGAGCGCACCAAGCTTGTGGTCGATCCCTCAGAAGAGAAACTGCGTAGCGAGTTCGAAGGGGTGCGCCGAGCGCTCGTCCCGTACTACTCGGTGCTGCGCATAGACGAGGTGGAAAAGCCCGGTCCGGCCAAGATCACCGAAGCGGGCAAAGTCACGCATTTGCCCACGCCGCTACTGCCCAAGCGCCAACCAGACACTGACTGACTTTTTCTCTGTCGCTTGACAGTGAAGAAATCACGGGTATGATAGGTCTCTTGAGTGCGGGAATAGCTCAGTGGTAGAGCACGACCTTGCCAAGGTCGGGGTCGCGAGTTCGAATCTCGTTTCCCGCTCCAAAAATCATCCGGCTGAATGGCAGAGTGGTGATGCAGCGGATTGCAAATCCGCGTACCTCGGTTCGATTCCGGGTTCAGCCTCCAGTTTTTCTGCCCGGAAAAACTATTGAAAACAGTCGCTTAGGCGGCTTTTTTTATGCCTTTTTTACACCGTTACAGCAACGCTGGATGTTGTTCGAGACATCAAAGCCGCCCCGACCCACCCCGCACTGGCTAACCGACATATTGCATTTGTCTTCGGTCTGCCTGCACGGTGCCATCATTCGTGTTACGGTACACGGCTTAGCCCGGGTGGCGAAATTGGTAGACGCAAGGGACTTAAAATCCCTCGGTGGTAACACCGTGCCGGTTCGAGTCCGGCCCCGGGCACCATGTTCAAACCCTTAAGATTCAATGTCTTAAGGGTTTTTTTTGGAAGTGACACTATTGGGTTTTTTCCGATAAGTACGACGGAAATACGACGGGTCCTTGGGTGTGTTGAATTAAGTGATTGATTTTGCTCGATAGCGGCGCGTCGTATCTAGGATGACTCGGCGGCTATTGATTGCGGTTTGCATCAAGTTGGCGGAGCTGAGCGATGGGGTTGAGGCGTTTCGCATCGCTCAGGTGCTCTGGTGCGAGATGGGCGTAGCGCATCGTCATCTCAAGTGAGCTATGGCCAAGCAATTTTTGGAGGCTGAGGATGTTGCCCCCTGCCATCACATAGTGACTCGCAAACGTGTGCCGCATGATATGTGTATTTTGCCCAGCTGGCAGTATGATCCCAGCGCTTCGGATGGCCATAGCAAAAGATTTGTAGGGATCACTCGTGAACAACCTGCCACGTCGAGGCTGTCCATTAAGTAGCTCCTCTGCTAGTGCTTCGGTTACGGGCACAGAGCGTGGTCGTCCGTTTTTAGTGCGCGGAAACGTCACCAACCCATTGCGGATGTGCTCCACACGCACTGTAAGGGCTTCTGACCAGCGAGCGCCGGTCGAGAACCCCAATTTGCAGATGTTGTACAGGTTCGGGCTACGCATAGCCTCAGCGGCGCTCAGGAGGTGGCGGATCTCGACGAAATCAAGGTAGGCCATCTCTTGCACGCTGACTTTCAGTCTTGCTACATCGGCCAGCGGATTGGCGCCCCGCCAATGCCCCGATTTGATTAATGCACTGAACAACTGGTGGAGATAAGTCAGGTCTTTGTTGAGAGTGTTAGGCCGGATGCCATTGCTTTGCCTTAGTGATCGCAAAGCCGAGAACTTCTGAGCGGTAAAATTGCGCGCAAGTGGGTCCCCGATTTGTTCCGACAGATGCAATATTTTGGAGTATCGCGACTTGCCCGTAGCAAGAGAAGCGCCGTGGATTGTGTACCACAGCTCTGCCAGCTCGCTCAGTCTCAGCGAGCCGATGTCTCCATCTTTTGCTGTGCCGCCGCTCGCGAGAAGCCTAGCCTCTAGCTGCCGAGCATCGTACAGCTTGTTACAAATCCGCTTATAGCGACGCATCCCCCGCCCACCTGGCTGCACATCAACCAGGTAACGCCCATCAGCTCGCTGCGTGATCGCCATCTCAGATTGCTTTGTCTAGCAAGCTCCGGAGCAGCGCGCGCTCATCGTCATTAAGGCCGCTGCGACGTGGCGGCGCCTCTTGCACAGCATCCGCATTGAGCACGTCGCGCATCAGCTCGGTTTTCGACCGAGGCAGCTGTCCGGTCTCCGCCCAGGAAACTTGTGGCAAAGACCGCCCAAACAGTAGCCACACCACCACAGGCCTCAGCTCGTCGACCTCAATCATCGGCGCAATGTTCGCCAGATTCGGCTGTTTTTGCCCAGAAATCCAGCCTCTGAGCGTTGTCACAGCGACGCCCAGCTCTTTGGCCATCAGATTTTGCTGCGATCCCTGCAGCTTGATGATCCACCTCAGCCGAGCGCCAAAAGAATCAAGATTCTCCATAAAAAAACCCCAAAATAAATTAAAACAGCACAAAAATGATGCTATATTGAGCGTATAAGGTTTTTAAGCACAATATTGCACGGTTATAGGTGAGTTTATGACACAAAAGGTATGTCGAGCGCAACGTATTGCAGCGCTACCCAATTTAACGCCCTGGTCTGGGCGAAATGAAATCAATCCGCCGCTAATGGCAGCGGGCGAGATGCTCGTGGGCAGATTTGCCGAGATCAGCGGCTACCCTGTATCAACATTGAAACCCCACTCCTGGTGCGGAGATCGCCAAGCCGTAATTTTCCTGCGAGGCAAGCGCTACGTCGTCAACCTCGTCGCGATGTTCCCCGATCAGTTCCCTCTGCACCTAGTCCTGCCAGTGGTCACTGTGTCCAAATATGCAGAGCTGACCGGCTATGCAGAGAAAACGGTGCGCAAGCACCTCGACGAAGGATATTTGCCCGAGGGGCCTCGGCTCACTAAGTCTCGGGTTGTCGATCTGGTGAGGCATCATCAGTATCTACGCGAGCTGGCCGAGGCCACGGCATGATCGTCTCCGAATCCGAGATTGTCGCCAAGCTACTCGGACCCAGCTCCCCAATCCCCAACCTCAAAGAGCGTGGAGACACCCTGCGCCAAGGCATCTGCCCGAGTTGTGGTGACAAATCCGTCTGGACCAAGACCGACCGACCCCACGTTCTCTTTTGCGACCACATCAACAAGTGCGGCTGGACCGAGTCAGTGCGCAAACTCATCCCCGAACTCTACGAAGAGTTCACCAAGCGCGCCCCCCCGACCGCCGAGGATCCCAACGCGACAGCCCGCGCCTACATGGCCAGCCGTGGATTCAACACCGTAATCATCAGTGATTGGTACAAACAAGGCACCAAATACATCACTGAAAACAACTATGGCCATGCCAGCACCGTCGACATCACATTGTCCAATGGCGTGCTCTGGCAGCGACTCATCGACAAATCCGCTGAGAGAGCCATCAACCGCAAAAATCACCTTGATCGCAAGCTCGATGGCGGGTACTGGGTGCCGCCCGATCAAACACTTGTCGACGGCGATATTATCTACATCACCGAAGGCATCTTTGACGCGATTGCCCTGCACCATGCAGGGCAAAAAGTCGTCTCCGCGATATCTAGTGGCGGTTGGCCAGAGGATCTGATAAACCTCTACCCCCGTGCCCTGTGGGTCATTGCCTATGACGGGGATGGCGCAGGACACAAAGCCGCGCGCAAACGCTACCGCCAAATGC
>CAKZUS010000167.1 GCA_937921805.1 uncultured Granulosicoccaceae bacterium | reverse complement strand
AAGAATCGGCAGCGACCCACTAAAGCGGGTGCGACAGAAGGGACACTTGGGGGCAAGGGTGTTGTCAAAGACAAACCATTGCTGCTCGCACTGGGGGTTCTTGCAGGGCTGAATAAGATCGACGGTCCGAACGAGGGCCGTTTCCCATTCATCCGCTGTGGGGCGTGCGCGCGGATCGTGTAGCCCGGCTTCAAATGCGCGCTGGAACAGCGCTGACAGATAGGGGCCAGTAATCGTATACGGGAGCCTGCGGCTATCGGCCCACGGCAGGTCGGAGGCTTTAACGTCGTCGAGGTCGATTTTGTTGCTGGTATCGCTAGCGTGTTCGACGAAGAGCGCGTCGGCGCCCATCTCCAGTTTGCTGTCTTGCTCGACATCTAACGAGCGGACTTTCCTGCCTTTGAGCGGGTGGCGATAGAGCAGGTACATATAGATGAGCACCGCGAGGGCGTGGCGGTCGGTCTCGATGCAAGGAAGGTTCTTGCTTGGGTCGTCCTTTGCTAAATGGCTCGTCTCCACGACCTCCGGGGCGATGAAGTCGGGCGTGCCGACCACATCGGGAGGATATTTCCCCGGCACGACTAAGCCGTCGATGTCGATAATGCAGGCCTGTCCTGAGCTCGGGTCAATCAGGACATTTTTGTACGACAAATCGGAGTGAGCGAGGCCCGCTGCGTGCAGTCTCTTGACCGATCGCGCGCTTTGCAGGCAGATTTGAATAAACTTCGACCAATCACCGCGCTCTGCGGGGTCGATAAAGCGAAAATGAAGATTCGCTGCCGCAAACCATTTGCCTTGTTTTTCTTTGCCCTTGATGCCCAGTTGGTCTTGGTTGACGGATCCGTGCTCAAAATAGAACTTCTGGTCATACGCTGGCACCACGATCGCCACTGATGTGCCGTTTTTGATGATTTTTGTGGGCCAACAGAAGACGTTTTTCCAGTAGTCGCCTCCGACGTTCGAGAAGATGCTGTCCCGATATTGACCGACCAACATCTCTAAGCGCTCCAGGCTCTGCGGGCTTGGGGGGCTGCGATAGAAGGCGACGACGTAGGATTTATCGGGTGAGAAATACACGTCTTTCATTCCGCCTTTGCCTACGACTTCATCCACGTATTCGACGGTGCTGCCGTCTGTGGCGGTGAGGCTTATGATCTTGGGAGACATCGTTACCACCACACCAGGGCAATAGTGCGGTCATCGTGGTGACCTTTGGCCCAGAATTCCAACCACTTGAGCAGGGCAGCGTCGGGCTGCGCATCGGGCTGCGCATCGTTGAGCATCGGCGACAGCTCATTCCACAGGTCTCGCCATTTTTCGCTCGACTCTAAGGCGCTGTCGGTTTCGAACTTGGGGTCAGACACCCCATCAGACATGACAACAAGCGCGCGCAAATCATCAAGCAGTGCGCAGCTAAAGGCGCTCTGCGATGGGGCGGCGATGGAGCGGGCATTAATAAACACGGTTTGCCCCGCATACTCGCCGCCATCGGAGCGTCCCAGCAAGAGGGAGCGCTCATCAGTCAGGGCGGCAATGGCTCCATCGCCGATCCAATACGAGGCCACGAGGTGTTGGTCCCCGATTTTTTTCACCGCCGCGACCAGCAATGTCGTTGCATAGTCACGCGAAGGGCAGTGCTGGCTCGCGGCTTCTTGGTCTATGGCCTCGACGACGCGCTCAGCGCAGTGTGAGAACAGCGAAGAGAGGGTCTGGATAAACGCGCTTTGCGTTATATTTGCTGTGCCAGTGCCGGGGTTTAATACCTCCGGGTTTAATAACTCGGGGTTTAATAATTCCGAGCTTAATAATTCTGAGCTTAATAACTCTGAGTTGAGCTTTTCGCCTAAGCACTCCGCCGCCGTGTTGACGGCTATCCGGGAGCCTTCTCGCGAGAAGGGCGCGGAACCGGCCCCGTCTGCCACGACCAGGATATTCCACCCCGAATCAGGGCAGTGTCGCAGGGCGAAGTCATCTTCTCTGAAGCCGCCTTTGTGGGCGTGCGAGCGGCCCCGCAGGCTGGCGGCGGCCATGCTCCAGCTCGCGGTGTGGACGTGGGTGTGAGTGTGAGTGTGAGCGGGATCGCGAATATATTGGCTGTCAGCATGCGGCTTCGCATAGCGCGTATCGCTTGGCTCAATTGTCTTCCACAGGCTCTTGGGGTCGGGGTTGACTGTGAGTCGAAAGACAAGAGGCGCGCCGGAGGCGGCCGCGCACTGTGCGCTAAAGTCTCCCGCATTCAGCGGCGCGCCTTCGATGTGAATCTGCTGCGAATCGAAGCGAAAAACCAGGCCCGGAATCGCGAGGTCAGTGGGAGGGCTGACGCCGCCGAGGCTCGATGCGCTCACCGAGTGCGAATATCGCTGGCCGACCGTGGCGTTGGGGAGCCGATGGGATCTTGGGGCGTGTTGGGTCATAGGGTATCGATCTACAGTGTGTGGGTGCGGCGTTAGGGGTCGGGAGGTCAGTCTGCTTAGCCTTGGCCGCGCGTAATATCCATCCCCCCGGCACCGCTGGGCCGAAAGCCCACCCGCGTCTCGCACCACGGACAAGTCACGCTCTCGGAGCTGCCGTCGTAGCAAATAATCTGCTCGCATCCACACAGGGCGAGCGCCGTGACCCCGCCGCAATGCGGACACCCGGCGGCGCCATTGAGCATCGTCGTATTGACCTTGGGCATCGCGATGGTCTCATCTGTCCAGGCGTGATAGTCATCGGGGATCGCGTAGCAGCCCGCGAAATGATAAGTGCCGACATCGAGCTTGAGCATGTCCAGATTAATGTTTTTAGGTCTTTTTAAATATTTAATAATATAAGGCTTGCGCGTGTTATTGCATCGCCCCAAGAAGGTAATGCAGTGGTCATCGGTAGTATTGATATCCGAAGGCTTCGCGAGCGAGAGAACAGGGGAGTTCTGAGGGCTGACATCTGCCGGCTCGCTGCCATGCCCAACGCTCACGCTTCTCGCCACAATCGAGGCGGTGACCCAATCGATAAACGATTTAAAATCCACCTCGCTGTCGCCTTTAAATATCAACACATTGTCGCTGATCTCATGCAGCACGGGCGATTCGGCGTTCTGGCCCAAGGCCACGACGATCATGGTGGCTTTGTTGGAATACGATTTCAGCCATTTGTTGACGGCAGAGCGGTAGTCATCGGTGGGAGAACCGTCGGTAAACAAGTAGACAACAGGTTTCCAATCGCCTTTTTTGTCGGGCCTTGTCTGCACGACCTTGTTATCGATCTCGCTCATCAGCAATTCCAGCGCGCGGCCCAGGCTGGTACCGCCGCCTAGCGGCAGTCGCGGCGGATAAAAAGCGGGCAAGTCGGTCATCGGGGCGATGGTTTTCGCCAGACCCGCGAAGGCGATTACCGAGACGTGCACGGTCTCTAGTGCATGCGGGTCGGTGCGCAGGTCTTGCACCAATAGCCCCAGACCTCGTTCCATGCGGCTCAGCTCGTCGCCGACCATGGATTCGGAGCAATCGAGAACAAAAAAAACAGGAAGTTTACGCATTATTTAATGGACAAAATGGAATGCCTAAGTTCAACTAGCAAGTGCAACACTATTTAAATCAGCACTGAGGTCATCACAAATGAGTGCCATTATATCCACCGGCCTCTTCTTGTGCAAAACCTTTTTAGGGTAACTGTTAATA
>CAKZUS010000166.1 GCA_937921805.1 uncultured Granulosicoccaceae bacterium | reverse complement strand
AGCTTGACGCCGCCGGCCTTGCCGCGTCCACCGGCGTGGACTTGTACTTTGACGACGATCTTCGGGGTGGTGATGCGCTCAGCGGCGGCAAATGCCTCCTCTGCGCTAGTGGCGACCTCATTGTTGGGCACCGGCAAGCCGTAGGCTTTAAATAGTGCCTTGGCTTGGTATTCATGCAAATTCATGGGTGAATTTTCCGTAAAATAAAAACGTAAAACAAAACCGTTAGCGTGCTTTTTTGTTGACGCTGTGTACGGCCAATCCGTGTGCAGAGAGCGCCGCTTCGTGAACGGCCTCTGAGAGAGTGGGGTGTGCAAACATCGTGCACTGCAGGTCTTCAGCGGTGGCCTGCATCTCTATCGCGATCACGCCTTGGGCCAGCAGTTCTGAAGAACGAACGCCGATCATATGCAAGCCCAAGATGCGATCAGTCTGTGCATCGGCGAGGAGCTTGACCATCCCGGCGGTTTCATTCATCGCTTTGGCTCGTCCTGACGCGGCCATAGGGAAGCTGCCTACGCGATACGCGACGCCTTCTTCTTTGAGCTGCTCTTCGGTCTTGCCCACCCAACTAATCTCTGGATGGGTATAGATAACATTGGGCACGGCGTCGTAATTGATATGACCGATTTTGCCCGCGATGCGATCGGCAACAGCAATGCCTTCTTCGGAGGCTTTGTGCGCCAGCATTGGCCCTCGCACGCAGTCTCCGATGGCCCAAACTCCCTCAATGCTCGTGCGGCAGTGATCATCAATCTCAATAAAGCCTCGCGCATCAACGGGTAGCGTAATCTCGGCGATATTTTTGGTGTTCGGCAGGCGGCCGACCGCGACGATTAGACGTTCAACCGTCATGCTGTGCTCACCCTGACTGTCTTTGTAGCGTATGAGCACGCCGTCGTCGGTGATCTCTGTCCCGGTGACCAAGGTGCCCAGGCGAATATCTAGCCCTTGCTTTTTGAATTCGCGTGCTGCGGTCTTGGCGATAGCCGCGTCGGCCATAGGCAAGAAGCTATCTACCGCTTCGAGTACGGTGACCTCTGCGCCCAAGCGCCGCCAGACAGAGCCTAGCTCTAGGCCAATAACCCCAGCGCCGATCACGCCGAGTGACTGCGGTACGGTATTCCAGGCCAGAGCACCGGTGTTGTCGACAATAGTCGAACCTGTCAGCGGGGCAGGGGGGATATTAACGGGTACCGAGCCGGTGGCGATGATGACGCTTTGCGCGCCAACAATACGCTCGCCATCAGGGCCACTGACACGGATTTGTTTGTCAGCAAGCAAGGTTCCCCGCCCTTTGAGCCAGGTGACGCCATTGGCTTTAAATAATTGCGCAATGCCCGAGGTTAGCTCCGTTACGATTTTGTCTTTGCGATGGATCATCGCCGGCACATCCAAATGCAGCCCTTCGGCAACAATGCCCTCTTCAGCGCCGTGGAGACGCAGAGACTCGAACTTCTCAGAGCTTTCCAGCAGTGCTTTGGATGGAATGCAACCCACGTTGAGACAGGTGCCACCGAGTACGTGCTCTCCATTGGGGTCTAGCCACTCCTCTACGCAGGCGGTTTTGAGTCCATTCTGCGCCGCGCGGATGGCGGCCACATAGCCACCGGGGCCAGCGCCGATGACGACGACGTCGTATTGTTCTGACATCGGCTACTCCTTATAGCTCTAACAGGATGCGAGTAGGGTCTTCGACCAGCTCTTTGATGGTTTTCAAGAAAGTCACCGCTCCTTTGCCATCGACAATGCGGTGGTCGTAAGACAGGGCGATATACATCATGGGGCGGATCACGACTTCGCCATTCTCCGCAACAGGTCGCTCGATGGTCGCGTGCATGCCCAAAATGGCGCTTTGTGGCGGATTGAGGATAGGCGTTGAGAGCATGGACCCAAACACCCCTCCGTTGGTAACGGTAAAGGTCCCGCCGGTCATATCCGAGACGGCCAGCTTTCCATCGCGTGCCTGTCCGGCGTAGCGCAGAATCTCGCGCTCAATATCGGCCAGGCTCATGTTTTCAGTGTTGCGCAGCACCGGCACCACCAGTCCGCGATCAGAGCTGACCGCGATACCGACATCACAGTAGTTGTGATACACCACGTCATCGCCGTCGAGCGATGCATTAATCTCGGGGAAGCGTTTGAGCGCCTCGGTCGCGGCTTTGACAAACGGGGACATGAATCCCAGCTTGACCCCGTGGGCTTTCTCAAACTGATCTTTGTATTGCTTGCGCAGGCTAATCAGCGGCTTCATGTTGACTTCATTGAAGGTCGTCAGCATCGCCGTGGTCTGCGTGGCTTGCATCAGACGCTCGGCAATACGCTTGCGCAGGCGCGTCATCGGGACGCGCTCTTCGCCGCGTGAGCCTAGCGCAGGGGCTGCGCTCGCTGCTGGAGCGGCGGCGGCCTGTGGGGCGGCCTGTGGGGCAGTTTGTGGTGCGGCGGATGGTGCTGCACTGGCCGCTGCTGCGACGTCTTCTTTTAAGATCCGGCCATTGTTGCCACTGCCACTGACTTGCGATGCATCGAGGCCATGTGCCTGCATAGCATTGCGCGCCGCCGGTCCAGCCTGAGCCGTGGCCGATGGCGCGGCTGAGGCAGCGGTGCTCTGCGGGGCCGCCTCGGGAGCACTGACCGGGGCACTGGCCGGGGCACTCGTGCCTGCGGTGATGCTGCCTAGAGACATGCCTTGTGTAACGGTCGCCCCCTCGCCTTGTGCTATTTCGGTCAAAATGCCGTCGGTAGTGGCGGGGACTTCCAGCACGACTTTATCGGTCTCAATATCGACCAAGTTTTCATCGCGAGTCACGGCATCGCCGACTTTTTTGTGCCAAGCCACTACGGTCGCATCAGCGACGGACTCGGGGAGTTGTGGCACAGGAATGTCGACAGACTCGCTGGCTGTGGCCGGCGCAGCAGCCGGTGCAGCAGCT
>CAKZUS010000165.1 GCA_937921805.1 uncultured Granulosicoccaceae bacterium | reverse complement strand
GACCAAGACCCTACGCGGATGCTGTCTCGCAACCGCTTTCGCCCCGTATTACTGGAGCTACCCCCTTCGGCCTTGTTCGATGGGGAAAACCAATTGCGCCTAGAGGTCGTCAGCACCGGAGCGGTCAAGGTTCCCCCCATTCAAGTGGGGCATTACGCTGATCTGCTGCCAAGCTATCAGTTTATGCGGGTGATTCGCCTCGACACTGTCGCCGTCGGGCAGGTGCTTTTGCTCGCCACAGCAGTCATCATCTTTCTTCTCGCCGCCTCGACACGCCTAGACACCCGCCTCGCCACTCCGTACTGGTGGCTGGCCCTCGCGTGCTTAGGTCTTGCTATTCACTTGGGGCACTACACCGTGCTGTCTTTGCCCATCAGTCAGCGCACATGGTGGATTTATAGCTATGGGTCTTTGCTGCTTTTTGTGATCTCTCTCGCCGCCTTTTCCCTGGCAGAGCAGCCGGACAAGCAGCGCCAGTGGCTACTGGCGCTACTGGGCGTTGGCGCCATCCTAGGAGTCGGCTTGATCTACAGCAGCCTATACGCCGAGTATGCCCTGATGTGGCGCTTTATACGTGGCGTGTTTGAACCAGTGTTGTTTGCCATTGCGATCCCGACGGTGATCAAACTCGCGCTTCGCCCCCATCACGGCGCCAAGATAGGGCAAGCGGTGCTCGCGGTCTGTCTCTGGGTGTTGTTGATCGAAAGCGCTTGGGAAATGTCACGCTTAGAGGCGTTTGCTAGCAACTACCTGCGCCAGTTCCACCTCGCCAGCGTCGTAGCTCTGCTGGCTTTGGCATGGCTACTTATCAAGCCCCTGTTGACGCTTAACCAAACCCTCCAACACGAAAAACAACGCCTGGAGCACGAGTACGACATCGCTTCGGCGCGAATCATCGAGCTTCATAAAGATAAAACGGCTAACGACGCCAAAGACGCCGAGCGCCAACGCATTGTCGAAGAGCTCCACGACAGTGTGACGCCAGATATCAACTGGCTTATTCATCACAGCAGCGAGGGCACCATCTCCCCCGAAGAACTGCATTATCGCAGCCGACGCTTGCGCTCGGATCTGCGCTTGATCATCGATTCAATGCAAAATGTCGATCCGCATGTCGGCGTAGCGCTGGGGAGCTTGCGCCGTCGGCTCGAAGACCTTATTCCCGACGAGCGGATTTGTTTGCATTGGCACGCACACGCCATCCCGTATACGCTCATCGCCAGCCCCAGGCGCAATCTCGACTTACAACGCATTATTCAAGAATCTGTGCACAATGCCATTCGCCACGCCGATGCCGACAATATTACGGTATCAATGGAATGTGATCACGACACAAAAGCCCTACGGCTAGAGGTCAAAGACGACGGGCGGGGCTTCTTACCTGACACCCACAGCATTGGCCACGGCACCCGCAATATCCAGCGACGCGCGCAACGCATCGGGGCTGAGCTTCGCTGGGAGCGGGCGTGTGATGATGCCGCCCGCCCCGGGACTGTGCTCATCATCAACTGGCCCGTGCAACACTTTTATGACATCGGCAAGCACGATTCCGCCCCTAAAACCCTCTAAATAAAACAAAAACTAGCGGTCTAAAGGCAACTGCGACGCATCCATCACTGACACCGCACTCTGGGCAGACAAACGCAGCACCGCCGCTGGCGCCTGTGCGCGGGCCAGCACTGCAACGCCGTACCAAATCGTCGCCATCGCCGCACCTGCTTGCGCGGGGTTCAGCGTCTTAGCGACTTCTCCGGCCGCCAGCGCGCGCTGGACTGCGTCTTCGAAGGCCTGCATCAAACGCCACAAGTGTCGCCCAACGAGTCGTTGTACTTCTTCGTCAGCGCCCAATTCGACGGCGCAATTAACGGCAAAACAGCCTTGATGATGCGCTCCTGCCACCGCCTCTTTCGACCAGTCTTTAAAGAATGCTTCAATCGCGGCACGCGAACCGCCCTCTAGCGCATCCAGACACGCGCTGGAGTGCTGGTCGAGATAATGGCGCAAGGCCCCCAGTAATAACTCGCGCTTATCGCCACCGCGCCGTCGTAGCTGCTTATCGCTCATCGCGCAGTCTGATGCCAAGGCGGTCAATGTCGTCGCCGCATAGCCCTGGCTCCAGAATCGTTGCAACACAGAGCCCCACATTTCGCTGTTCATATTCTCTCGCGCCTTCCCTCGCACTTCAGTCGATGTGTCAACGTATGCAAAATTCAGACTGACTACGCGATAAACGGCTTTGCGAGCATGCTGGAGGGAACCGCCACCCCCATTCGCGCCAGAATACTTGGGGCCAACTGTGTTTGCTCAAGCAACGCTGTAGAGGGAACTAAGACCTCTGCATCACCAAAATAATACAAAGCAAAATCCTGTTGATCTTCGCCGCGCCCGCCATGATGACCGCGATCGCTTTGCCCATGATCGGCACAAATCACCAACTCATATCCCATCGCGCGCCAGCGCGGAATAAACGCCGCAAGCTGGCTATCGAGCACAAAGCACGCATGATCCATCTCGCTGCAATCATGACCAAACCGATGCCCCATGCTATCGAGCGTGCAGGTGTGCAACATGCCGTAGTCCAGGGCATACCGCTGACAGAGATTGGTCAGCGTCGCAAACAAATCCCAATCACAAGGCGTCATCGCGTTGTTCAGGCCATATCCCGTCATTGAGTGAAAACGACCATGGTGAATCGGGCCATCTGGCTCGTCGTACTCAACATCGCGCACCGCGTCAAAGGGATGGCGCATAAAAAACTGCGACCAAAAAGCATGTGCCACAGCGCCATTGCACCCTCCCGCCTCATGCACTTGCGAGAAAATATCCGGATAACTCACCCGGTGCAGGATCTCATTCGACAGTACGCCATGCTGCTGAGGTAACACCCCCGTGTGGATCGAGGCATAACACGGCGCCGAGATAGACGGCAGCACCGACCGCATGCGCCATCGCTGCGCGTCGCCGCTGTGTACCCATCCCTCCAGATTGCCGAATAGACGCTGCCAATTGCGCCACGGCACCCCATCGAGAACGATCAAAAGAAGCTTGTTGCGCACTGGCTGTATCCCGTCGATATTTCGCGCAGTGTAGCCCAAATCGGTACACTCAAAAAACACCCTGTTTTGCCACTTCTTTCGAGCCACTGTCATGATAAGCATTGCCCCACCGACCCCTGCAGATCGCCCCGACTGGGAGCGCCTCTACCGCGCCTATGCGGAGTTTTATCAAGTGCCCATGAGCGCTGAGATTCTCGACAACAATTGGACCTGGATACACGATCCGAGCATGGCGTTCTATGCCTTGATCGCCAAGCACAACGGTCACAGCGTCGGCCTGATGCACTACCGCGCCATGCCCTCTCCCTTGCGGGGGCGTATGGTGGGCTTTTTAGATGACTTATTTGTCGATCCCGACGCACGCGGCGAAGGCGTCGTGCAGGCGCTGTTCGATGCCCTCAAAGCCCAAGCACAGCAACAGGGTTGGCCGGCAGTACGCTGGATTACGGCAGAGAACAACTACCGCGCGCGCAGCGTCTATGATCGCGTGGCAAACAAAACACAGTGGCTGACCTACCAGCTCGATGTCTAATCCCCCTGGCATTGTGATCGCCGCGCCCTCTTCGAACTCGGGCAAAACCGTGGTGACGCTCGCCCTCGCACGGGCGCTAGCGCGGCGCACACGGGTACACACTTTCAAAGTCGGCCCTGACTATCTCGACCCGATGCTGCTGGCTGCTGCTAGCGGGCACGCCTGCGGCAACCTCGACCCCTTTGCAATGAGCGACGCCTCGCTGGGTGAAGTCCTCGGGTATGGCAGCAGCAGCGCCCTGCATCTCGTCGAAGGGGTGATGGGCCTGTTCGACGGCGGGGACTACAGCACCGCCGCCATCGCCAAGCGCTGCGGCTGGCCGGTGGTCTTGCTCGTCAACACCCGAGGCATGTCGCAATCCATCGCAGCATTGGTCAAGGGCTTTTGCGAGTTTGATCGCAGCGTAAATATTGGCGGCGTGATCCTCAACAACGTCGGCAGCCCACGCCACGAGGCTCTCTTGCGCGAAGCGCTACAGGCCGCGCTGCCCTCTGTCGCCGTGCTCGGCGCCCTCCCTAGGCTCGAATGCATGACACTGCCTCGGCGGCACTTAGGACTGGTCCAGGCCAGCGAATTGCCCCAACTCACCCAGCAATTAGACGCCTGCGCCGATGCCGTAGAGTCGCACTGCGACCTCACCGCCTTAACCAGCGCCGCCCGCCCCCATCGGCTCTCTTCTCCTGCGCATCCAGGCTGGGTACCGTCGCTAGGCGCCCATATCGCCATCGCCAGCGACGACGCATTTGGCTTTGTCTACGCCCACTGGAGGCAACGTTGGCAACAACGCGGCGTGAGCGTGCAGGCCTTTTCACCACTGGCCGACGATCCATTGCCAACGCCCTGCACTGGCGTGTTTCTCCCCGGTGGCTATCCAGAGCTACACCTCAAAGCCCTCGGTGCCGCCACACGCAGCGTCGCAGCCTTGCGCCATACCACGCTGCCGATTTATGCAGAGTGCGGAGGTATGATGTGGTTGGGGGAGCAGATTGTCGATGCGCAGGGCGTCTCCCATACGACACTGGGACGATTGCCGCTACAAACCAGCTTCGCTACCCGCCGCTTGCAGCTAGGCTATCGCAAGAGCGTATTCTCTCCCCCTGGACACGAGATACTAGGCGGCGCGCAAACCCTGTATTCGCATGAGTTTCATTACAGCGCATTGACGCAGTGCCAAGCACCAACGCTCTCTTGCGACATCAGCGACCTGCGAGAGCAGCCTGTGACCACGCCTTATTTCACTGAGGACAAAATTCTTGCGAGCTACGCCCATGCCATCGACGCGGCTCCCTTGGCGTAAAGCTCACGTAGAATCGACTCCCTGAATCGCCCCCACCGCACTTCACCACATTGGACCTGACAGTATGAACGCAGCGCTCGACGCCCTTCTCAGCACCCCATCGCGCACGCTCATGGTCCAAGGCTGTACCTCTGATGCGGGCAAGAGTGCGCTGGTTACGGGCTTGTGTCGCCTGTTGCGGCGGCGCGGGCTGAGCGTCGCGCCATTCAAGCCACAGAACATGGCGCTCAACAGTGCTGTGACGATAGACGGCGGCGAGATCGGCCGTGCTCAAGCGGTGCAGGCCCAAGCCTGTGGGCTAGCTCCGCACACGGATATGAACCCGATACTGCTCAAGCCCAATAGCGATACGGGCAGTCAGGTGATTGTCAACGGGCGCGCTGTGGCCAACATGGACGCCGTGACTTATCACCGCTATAAACCCCAGGCTCTGCACGCAGTATTGGCAGCGCATCAGCGCTTGTTGGAGCGCTACGATTTTGTGATAGTAGAGGGCGCGGGCAGCCCCGCAGAGATCAATTTGCGCGAGGGCGACATTGCCAATATGGGCTTCGCTGAAGCCGTCGATTGCCCCGTGATTTTGGTCGCCGATATTGAACGCGGCGGGGTGTTTGCGCACTTGCTTGGGACCATGCAATGCCTGTCTGCCAGCGAGCAGGCACGCGTCGCTGGGCTGATGATCAACCGCTTTCGCGGCGATGTGGCGCTATTGTGGCCGGGCAATGATTGGCTAGAGCACAAAACCGGCAAACCCGTACTCGGCGTACTGCGCCACCTCGAAGCATTTCACCTGGAGGCAGAAGATGCCGTCAGCACCAGTCAAGTTGTGAGTAATACGCAGGCCCTCAAAGTCGTAGTGCCGCGCCTGCGACGCATCGCTAACCATACCGATTTTGACGCCTTGCGACTACATCCGGATGTGGACTTGCGCTTTGTGCATGCTGGCGAGGCAATGCCGCCCGCCGATCTGATTATCCTCCCTGGCTCTAAAAGCGTCGCGGGAGATTTGGCCTTTCTGCGCGCCCAAGGCTGGCATCACAGCATCGCCCAGCACCTGCGCTATGGCGGGAAAGTGCTGGGAATCTGCGGCGGTTTGCAAATGCTCGGCCAGGCACTGGAAGACCCCGAACAGCAAGAAAGCGAACACGCAGTAGTGGCAGGACTAGGGTTATTGGACCTGCACACCACTCTGGCACCCGAAAAGCAGCTCGTACGCGTACAAGGGCATTTGCACCTCAGCTCTGCAAGTCCTCATCAGGAAGCCCCTAAAACAGGCCCTAAATCAGGCTCTGACACAGCACTCATCACTGGCTATGAGATACATATGGGCGTCAGCAGGGGGCCGGCACTGGAGCGCCCTTTTGTCACGCTGCAAGACGGGCGTACTGATGGAGCGATTAGCGCGGATGGTCGCGTTGCGGCGACCTATCTGCACGGCCTGTTTGACCAGGCGCAAGCCCGCCACGCTTTATTGCGCTGGGCGGGCTTAGAGACGATCACAGACATCGACTACGACGCCCTGCGCGAGGCGCAGATTGACCGTATTGCCGATGCCTGCGAACAGGCGCTCAACGAGACGCGATAAGCGGGTTTAGCCCCCGCGTTTGGGCACGACCTCATACCCAGGCTGCTCTGGCTCATCGTCCAGCATTTCCGGAGGGAATCCTGGTGCCAAAATCTCAAGTCCCGTAGGCTCTTCCAGGCGCTTAATGATATTGGGAGAATACTCCCTTGGCCCGTATTTGGACTGCGCCTCTTCAAAGATCTGCTCCATCACGGGCGCCAAATCAAGCGGAACACCATTTCGCTTGGCCACCTCACCAAACAAACCAATATCTTTGCAAACCAGATCCATTGTGAAATTGATATCTCGACTGCCGTTG
>CAKZUS010000164.1 GCA_937921805.1 uncultured Granulosicoccaceae bacterium | reverse complement strand
GCAAAACACGCAGATGCCGAGAGGCGTTAGCCTCTAGCGTAAGCTGCATCCCGACCGAGAGTAGCTGAGAGGTATAAAGTCGGACTTCACGCATGCCTAGTAGAGACTCTTTTATTCGGCGGGGAGCTTGGCCACTTCGCTGAGCAGTCGCCGAAGGGATTGTTTTTCGCTGTCGCTCAGCTCGTGCAAGCGGCGCTTGTATTGGGCAATTTCTTTGCGGGTGGCATCGCGATGCAAATAGGTCAATGCATCGCGCAGTTCGGGCGTGGCAAAGCCTTCATCGAATTCTGCCGTAGCGGGGTGCTGCGCTGCCAGGCGATGTAAGACGGCGAAGTGCTCGTGCTCACGAAAACGCTCTAGTAGTTGCCCTGGGCGTATATCCGGCTGAGCACGGATTGTGGCGCATAGCATCGACCATAGGGCTTGTCCTGGGACGGATTCTGGGAGCGTGGTCAGTGCGTCGGGGAGTGTGTGCAGTAGCTGCGGAAAGTGCAGCAAGCAGGCCATTGCGCGCTGCATCCGCGAGGGTTGTACCGTGCGCGGCGATGAGCTGTGGCTAGGCTCGCGCGCGCGCCGCTGCCCAGCGCCCCCCTGGCGAGAGGCTCGCCGCTGGGTGCTGAGCCCTACGATTTGCTGCAAGCGTTCGTTCAGTATTTGGCGATATACGCCCTCTGGCATGCGCTCTAGCATCGGTTGGGCGAGACTGGCCAAGCGTGCACGCCCGGCGGCATCGAGATTGCCGACCTCGCTGCTCAGGTGATCGAACAAAAAGTGCTCTAGCGCCATGGCGCGCTCTAGTGCGTCGTGAAAACCCAGCAGTCCGTGTTCACGGACATAGCTATCGGGATCTTCGCCATCGGGGAGGAACAAAAACCGCAACTCACGCCCATCGCGTAACTCAGGCAGAGCGTTGCCCAGTGCCTTCCACGCCGCCGCGCGGCCAGCCCGGTCTCCGTCAAAACAAAAAATCAGCTTGGTCGTGCTTTTAAACAGCAGTCGCACTTGCTCTGCAGTGGTCGCAGTACCGAGAGTCGCGACCACCTCAGTAAAGCCAAACTGGTGCAGGCTGATCACATCCATATATCCTTCGACCACGACGAGCTGACGGATGCGCCGTGTGTGCTGCCGCGCTTCGAAGAGGCCGTATAACTCATGCCCTTTGACAAACAGCGAGGTCTCGGGGGAGTTGAGGTATTTGGGGGTGGCATCGCCCAGCGCGCGCCCGCCAAAGCCGATGACCTGGCCTTTGCGGTTGCGAATCGGAAACATCAAGCGCTCGCGAAAGCGCGGGTAGTGATTGCCGTCGTCACGCTCGATATAGACGCCCGTATCGATGAGCTGCTTCGGGTCGAGTGCTAGAGCGTCGCGGCGTGGGCTGTATCCGACCATAAAACGCGCGATGACCGTGTCATCGAGGCCGCGCTCGGCCATATAGTCAGAGAGCGTCTCGCGCTGCGCATGGTAGTGGCTCGCGACGTGCTCTAAAACCTCTGTGAGCGCTAAAGTCAGCGCCTTGCTAGGGCCATTGTCGGGAGCACTGTGTTCTCGGGGCACCTCCACGCCAACCATATCAGCGAGCGTCTCGACCGCTTCGACAAAGTCGAGCTGGTCGTACTCCATTAAAAAACTGATCGCTGTGCCATGCGCCCCACAACCAAAGCAGTGATAGAACTGCTTGACGGGTGAGACGGTAAAGCTCGGTGTTTTTTCGCTGTGAAAAGGACAACAAGCTTTAAACTCGGGTCCCGCCGCGCGCAGCTCGACGTGCCGCCCCACCACGTCGGCAATGTCGACGCGTCCTAGCAGTTCATCGATAAACGCGGACGGGATACGAGCCATGGGATGCCCCGAGGTCGCGTGAACTAGTTATTCAAGCGCCACTTAGCTCCCAATTCGTCAAAGAATCCGCGCTCTTGCTTGAGGCTGATCCAATGATTGACATAATTGATCCACACTTGGTCGGCCTGCGGCAAAAGCATCGCAATGGGCGTAGGAGCTTTAGGCGTAGAAACAGGCACCACCATGAGTTGGTCAAACTTCTCGATCAGCGTCGCGGCTTCAACGTTGGAGGTGATGTTGACATCGGCGCGCCCTGCTAAGACTTCTTGGAAATCACGCGCTGGGGCTTCGATGATTTTGTGCTCTGCGTTGGGGAAAAAGCGTTTGATTTGCTGCTCTTGTGTGGTGCCGAGTGTGGCGGCTACCGTGATATCGCTCTGGTCGATATCGTCCCAATCTTGAAAGCGATCAGCGTTTTTCTTCAGCGTCAGTGGCACGGTGGCGAGAGAGAAGTAGCTATTGCTATAGCCAGCGACCTTTGCGCGTTTCATGCTCAGTGAAGCACTACCGGTAATGTCGTATTGACCAGCGACCACGCCATTGACCAAGGTTTTCCAGTCGGTGGGGACGAACTCGACTTCGACGCCCAGGTCTGCTGCCAACGCCGTCATCATGTCGATGTCATAGCCTTTGTAGCTATTGGTGGCGGGGTCTTTGACTGACATGGGGTTCCAATCACCTGTCGTGCCAACGCGCAGCACGCCACTGTCGAGGATGCTCTGTAGGCGGGAATCCTCTGCCTGGGCGATAGGGGCGAAAGTGCTCAGTGTGAGCACAGTGGAAAGCATCGCAAGAATGCGTTTCATGGGGAAGTTCCTTTTTTTGGGGGGAGCCGGGGTACAATTTGGCGCCCGGCAGCAGACATTCAACACTAGTTGCTGGGGACAAGACAAATTTTCAAGCCACCAATTTTGGTGCAGCGAGGCAAAGTGCGTAAAGCAATCGCGGTGTTGGCCTGTTTTGCAGTGAGCGGCTGCACAGGGAGTAATTGGGGGTGGTACGTCGTATCACCAATGACGCCGACGGGGCGGACAAACCTACAGTTTTTGATAGAGGGCTTCTGGGCGACCATAGCTGTGTCGAGTGTGTCAATTGTTTTGGCCATGATGCTGGGCTTGTTGGTCGCCTTGCCAGGATTTAGTGAGCGCCGTGCACTGCGATGGTTTAACCGCGGCTATGTCGAGATCGTGCGGGCCGTGCCGCTGCTGGTGCTCTTGCTGTGGGTCTATTATGGTTTGCCTGTCGTCTTTGGATGGAGTATCGACATCTTCTGGGCTGGGGTGCTGGCTCTGGCGCTATCGGATAGTGCGTTTCAGGCCGAGATCTTCCGGGGAGGCATTCAATCTATCGAGCGCGGACAACATGAAGCCAGCCATGCGCTCGGTCTTAATACCTATCAGCGCATGCGTTTTATCATCTTGCCGCAAGCGATTCGGCGCATTCTGCCGCCACTAGGCAATCAGCTGGTCTACATGCTGAAGATGTCGTCGTTGGTCTCCGTGATCGGTTTGAGCGATCTGACCCGCCGCGCGAACGAACTCTCGGTGAGTGAGTATCGCCCGCTGGAGATCTATACGGTGCTGGTACTGGAATACCTGGTACTGATTCTCTTGGTGTCCGCAGGGGTGCGCAAAATGGAGCGCAAACTGGCCCCCGTCGGACATTAGCTTGTTTCCGGCCTAAGCGCTTTCTGGTAGCGCGTTCTCCAAACCCAGACAGTGCTGTAGGCGTTGTATTAGTGCCTCGCTCTGGGCGCCAGGGGGAGGGCCAATCGCGATCCAAGCCTGTAGAAAGGCCTCGGGGCTGTCGGGAGACTGTGGCAGGTTGCGGGTCTGCATCGCCTGGAGCTGATAAGCGCGACGCTGCGCTTTATGGGCTTCAGGTGTGTCGAGGCCCTGCGCCACTTCCCAGCGAATCGCCAATGCCTCGAGCTGCTCAGCATGTGTGGCACTGGGAGCCGCCGCCGCATTAAGGCGCTCAGTGAGCAAAGGAGCGAAACGACCCAACAACTCAGCATCCAGTAGAGGGCGCTCTGCGCCAGCGGTTTCGTAGGCGTAGAGAGCAGCGAGGCCAGCCACGGCGGCGTGTAGCGACTGTTGTTGCTGTTGCTGTCGCTGCGCCTGACGCTGCTGTTGATACTGGCTCTCAATGCGCTCGAAGCGTTTGAGTAAGCCTTCGTGTAACCGATCTGGCAGTGTGTCAACGCGCTCTAGGCGCTCCAGGGTTGCCTGCAGTGCTGCTTGCACGGCGCTGTGCTCACTGTCGTCTACAGTAGCCGTAGTAGCGTTGCACTGGCTACTGAGCTCTTCCAGCCATTGTTCGCACTGGGCTTTTTGTGCATCGAAAGCCTGCTGCGCCGTCTCGCGCGCTTGGCGCTGTGCATCGAAGGCGGGCTGCGTCGCGCGCCGAAAGCGTTGCCACAGGCGTTGATGGTCGCGCGAGAAAGTCGGGCCGAGTTGCTTCCACTGTTTTTGCAAGGCAATCGCCTGGCTCACCGCGTGAGCGAGGGCACTCTCACTGCCGTCGTGGCTGTGCAGGGCCTCAGCGGCTTGAATGAGTTGCTGGCGGCGATCGCGATTGTCTCGACGCTCTTGATCCAGTGGGCGTTGTAATTGCGAGAGCAGTTCGTCAAAGCGAGTTTGGCAGTCTTTCGCCTGTGCAAAGGGTACGGGGTAGGCGTCGTGCCATTGTTGCTTCACACGCCGAATGGCCTCTTCGATGAGGGGCCAATCGGGTTGTTGCCAGTCTTGGCTGTGAATAAAGGTGTCG
>CAKZUS010000163.1 GCA_937921805.1 uncultured Granulosicoccaceae bacterium | reverse complement strand
GATTGGCATTGCGATAGTCGATCATCGACGCCATGGTCGTGGACTTACCCTGCCCCGTCGCCCCAACGACCAGCAACAGTCCTCGCTCAGCGAGCATCAGCTCGGGCAAGTCACCAGGCAAACTCAAGGTCTCAAACGCGGGAATCTCACTAGGAATCAAGCGCACGACCATGCCCGCGCTACCGCGCTGCTTGTAGGCATTGACCCTAAATCGCGCCACTCCAGGCAACGAGATGGCGAAGTTCACTTCGCCATACTCGCGGTACTCTTTGGCCGCGTGCTCGTCCATCAAGCTCTCGACCAACCAATGCGTCTGGGCCGGAGTCAGCACTGTGCCAATCGACACCAGCTCGCGCACAACTCGCATAGTGGGCTTGGCTCCTGTTACCAAATACAGGTCTGTGCCTTGGCGCTCTGCCAGCTCCACCAGGAGTTGGTTTACAAACTCCCGCCCTGCTTCCCGACGTTTTGGATCCATGACTTATGACACCACTGAGGCCGCGTTCGTGGCTAAGCGCTTGGCATCAGCCGGGGCGACCTGGCCTCGACGCACCAGATCACGTAGCGTCTGATCAAGCGTTTGCATGCCGTGGGCCTGGCCGGTTTGGATGGTGGAATACATCTGGGCGACTTTGTCTTCGCGAATCAGATTACGAATCGCAGGGGTGCCGATCATAATTTCATGCGCGGCCACACGCCCCCCTCCGTTTTTACGCAACAGCGCCTGAGAGATTACCGCACGCAATGACTCCGACAGCATGCCGCGTACGACTCCTTTCTCGCCTGCAGGAAACACATCCACAACCCGGTCAATAGTTTTCGCCGCGCTGCTGGTGTGCAAGGTGCCAAACACCAAGTGCCCGGTCTCGGCAGCCGTGAGCGCGAGGCGGATGGTTTCTAAATCTCGCAGCTCGCCCACCAGAATTGTATCGGGATCTTCACGCAACGCCGAACGCAGTGCGTTGCTAAAACTGCCTGTATCGCGGTGCACTTCGCGCTGTGTTATCAAACAATTTTGGCTCTTATGCACAAATTCTATCGGGTCTTCAATCGTCAGAATGTGACCATGCTCATGGCGGTTTTTATGATCCACCATTGATGCGAGCGTGGTGGATTTTCCCGAACCCGTCGGTCCCGTCACCAAAACAATGCCGCGTGGGTATTCTGCGATTTGCGACAAAATCGGTGGCGCATTGAGCTTCTCCAGAGAAATAATCTCTGTCGGGATGACCCGCATAACTGCAGCAATACCGCGATTTTGTTGCAATACGTTGACACGAAAGCGTGCCAAACGCGGCACTTCAATCGAAAAGTCACACTCCTGCGTTTCCTCAAAGCTCTGCCGCTGCCGGTCGCCCATCAGCTCGTAAGCATGCTGATACACCACGTCTTGCGACATTTCAGGGATATTGATGCGGTGCATATCCCCATCGACGCGAATCATCGGCTGCATGCCGGCTGATATGTGTAAATCCGAAGCGCCTTGTTTGACGCAAAATGCCAAAAGTTCGGTAATGTCCATCGTTGTTCTATGACCCTCTATAAATTACACAGCGCGGGCACCGTTGACGCGCCGATCCTGTCTACAGCGCCGAATCCCGCTACAATTGCCCTGAATCCGAGACTGCTTCCATGAATAGCGCCGACACTAGTATCGAAACCTCGTTATCCTTGGTTCGGCAGCGCATCCGCAAAGCTGAGCGCGAGGCCCTACGTGAACCTCACGACGTGACCCTGATTGCGGTCTCCAAAACACGCCCAGCAGCGGACCTCGCCCGTGCCTATGCGACAGGGCAGCGTCAGTTTGGCGAGAACTACGTCAACGAGCTGAGCGACAAAGTCGCGGCGCTACAGGACTTGGATATCGAATGGCATTTCATTGGCGCACTCCAGAGCAACAAGTCGCGCGCCGTTGCTGAGCAGGCGCACTGGCTACACACTCTCGACCGAGCCAAATTGGCGCAGCGCCTACACGATCAGCGCCCGAGTGAGATGGCACCGCTACATGTCTGTATCCAGATCAATCTCGATGCGCAGCCCAGCAAAGCGGGCCTCGCCCCCGATGACCTGGACGGTATTGCTGCTTTAGCACGCAGCATTGCGGACTTATCACGCTTGCGCCTGCGTGGGCTGATGGCCATTCCGGCGCCCCAAACTAACACCGCTGCGCAAGGCACGAGCCTGCGCCGCCTCAAAGCTTTGCAGCACACGCTGCTGCCCGAATTCCCCTCCCTCGACACGCTATCTATGGGCATGTCCGACGACCTTGAGGCCGCCGTATTAGAAGGCAGTACAATGGTTCGCATCGGCAGCGCCATTTTTGGACGTCGTGCTCCCAAGACCTAAGGACACCTCATGACCGACACCCCTTTGCAACAACTCGCCGCCCTCGGCCAGAGCATTTGGTATGACAATATCCAGCGCCATTTGATTGGTGACGGGAGCCTGCAAACACTTATTGATCGCGATGCGGTCAAAGGGCTGACCTCCAACCCCGCCATCTTCGAAAAAGCTATTGCCCAGAGCGATGAGTACGACGCCCAACTGGCCCAGTGCGTGGCGCGCAATCCCAACGCAGACGCGCAATCGCTGTTCAATGACTTGGCGATTAGTGACATCCGCGGTGCCTGCGATGTCTTTGCCCCAGTGCACCAAGCCAGTGGTGGCGAAGACGGCTTCGTCAGCATCGAAGTCTCACCGCGCCTGGCCCACGACGCCCCAGCTACAGTGCGCGAAGCGGTGGACTTGCACCGACGCATCGCTCGCGACAATGTGATGATCAAAGTCCCCGGCACCGAAGCGGGCGTAGAGGCCTTTCGCGAACTGACCCGTCTGGGAGTACGCGTAAACGTGACCTTGCTCTTCTCTGTCTCACGCTACCGCGCGATTGCTGCGGCCTATCTTGATGGCCTCAAGGCCCGTCATGACGCCGGAGAGTCGCTGCGCGGTATGACCTCGGTGGCGAGCTTTTTCGTGAGCCGGGTCGATGCCGCGGTCGATCCTTTGTTGCAAGCCCAAGGAGCCGAGGATTTGTGCGGCAAAGTGGCCATCGCTAACGCCAAAGTCGCCTATGGTCATTACCAAAATCTGTTTGGCCCCCGCTTCACCACACTGCGCGAAGCCGGCGCGCTTCCGCAGCGTTTGCTATGGGCCAGCACGGGCACAAAAAACCCCGCTTACTCAAAAATACTCTATGTCGAAGAACTGATCGGCGCCGAAACGGTCAACACCGTACCGCCTGCCACACTTGATGCTTATCGTGACGCGGGCCAGCCCGCTGCACGCCTGGGTCAGGGGCTACCCGAGGCCCATGCTTTGATTGAGCACATCGCCACTATGGATATCAATCTCGCCGACATTACCGCCCGCCTCGAAGCCGAAGGACTGCAGCAATTTGTAGACGCCTTTGCCCGCCTTCTCGGCGCCATTGACGACAAGCGCCAAGGCCTAAGCACATGACGATCAAGATGGGGTTTATCGGCGGTGGCAATATGGCACGCAGCATCATCGGGGGGCTGCTCGACAAAGGGCAGCGCGCCGACCGTGTGCTGGTCGCCGACATCAATGCCGATTGTTTGAGCGCGCTCGAAGCCGACCTGCAGGTGCGCACGACGCACAGCAACCTGGAGGTCTTTGCTGAAGTCGATGTCTGCCTGCTCGCCGTCAAACCCCAGGTTATGCTCAGCGTGCTTGAGGGTTTGCGCAACAGCGAGCACTCGCCTTTGCTGATCAGCATCGCTGCGGGGCTGCCCCTGGAAACACTACAACAGGGCATCGGGCGGGCGCTACCGATGGTGCGCTGCATGCCTAATACCCCCGCGCTGCTGGGTGCAGGCGCCAGCGCACTCTACGCCAATGCCCAAGTGGGCGACGCCCAACGCGAGCTAGCCGCTCGCATCATGGAAGCCGTAGGCGAAGTCGCATGGGTCGAGGACGAGGCGCATATCGATATCGTCACCGCGCTCTCGGGCAGCGGTCCAGCCTATTTCTTTCACCTTGTCGAAACCATGCAACGCTGCGCGCAGCAGATGGGCCTCAGTGCAGATATCGCGGCCCAGCTCGCCGTGCAAACCGCTTATGGCGCAGGACGAATGCTTAAGGAAAGTGGGCAAACCCCCGATGCATTACGCATAGCCGTCACTTCGCCAGGAGGCACCACAGAGGCGGCGCTCGAAGTTTTAGAACAAGATCTTGCTCGCCTGATGCACAGTACGATGCAGGCAGCGCAACACCGTGCACAAACGCTCGCTGAGCAGTTGGGAAAATAAATGGGTAATTCTGGCGTGAACGCGCTCGCGTTTTTGATCGAAACCGTCTTTGATTTATACATCTTAGTCGTCTTACTGCGCTTCATCATCCAAGCAGTCAGGGTGGATTACTACCATCCTTTGGCGCAATTTATTCTGCGCGTCACCGACCCCTTACTCGCCCCGATGCGCGCAGTGATCCCGCGCCTGTTCGGTCAAGATTGGGCGGCATTGATCTTCGCTATTGTACTGACTTTGCTTAAGTTTTTCATTTTGACCTTTATCGGCAGCGGAGAACCAGTCAGCCCCTTGCTACTGCTTCCCTACGCCGTGATCGACGTCCTGCGCACGCTGGTCTACATCCTCATGTTCTCGCTCGTCGTCCAGGCCTTGCTGAGCTGGGTCAATCCTGATCCGCGCAACCCTGTCGTACAACTGCTCAACCAAATCACGGCCCCCGTGCTCGCGCCCTTTCGACGCTTCATCCCCCCGGTATCGGGGATCGATCTCTCGCCGCTGGCCGCGATCATCAGTTTGCAAGTCGTGCTGATTTTGCTTTCGTGAGCGTTGCGACGCGACTCAATCACGGCGCCGCCGCACTCGTGGCTGCGGGCGCTGCGGTGGTCAGTGGGCATTGGTTGGCAGTGCTGGCATTGGCGTGGCTGCCGGCCCCCGCCCCTATGCCAACTCAAGCGGCGCTCTCGACCCCCGGTGCCGTGAGCGCCGCTGCCGCCGTGGCGCATGATGGCATACAGAGCCTGATTGGCGCCGCGCCCTTTGGGTCGCTACAGGCCAAGACCGAAGCCCCCAAGAAAGTAGCCATCAAGCCCCCTGAGCCCGTACGCCCCACACGCCTGAACATCAAACTCAGCGGCGTATTGGCGTTTAGTACAAGCGCCAAGTCTTATGCAATTTTGCGCGTCGATGGCAACACTGAATCTGTTTTTGGAATCGGTGACCGCATCGGCAACAGTGGCGCCACGCTCGCAGAAGTGCGCAGTGATCGCGTGCTGATCGACAATCGCGGGCAAATCGAAGAAGTTCCCATGCCCATTGATGCCGCCCCCATCAATGTCGCCACCTCTAGCCCCTCGTCGGGGCCTTCAGTCGGCTCTAATGCCTCCGGCGCATCCGGCACATCCAATTTCACCGCCAGTCGGCAATCCCCTCAGCCTAGCAGCAGACCGCTCACCATCCAAGACAATGGTGCCACGATTGCCCTCCCCGAATCTCCCGGCGCGCTGCGCGACTATCTGGCACAAAATCCCCGTGCGATTGGCCAGCTGATGTCCGTCGCTCCAGTGCGCGAAAATGGCCGCACTATCGGCTACCGGCTCAGCCCCAAACAAAGCGGCGGCGTCTTAGAACAATATGGCATTCAAGGCGGCGATGTCGTCACCCAAATCAATGGCATCGACCTCACCAGCCAACGCCGTGGTATCAACGCCATGCGCACGCTGATGACCGCCGACAACCTCCAACTCACCGTACGCCGAGGCGGGGCTCAAATCCCGATCAGCGTTTCCTTGCAATGAGGACACATGATTAACTTGCTCTTCCGCTGCTTCGTTCTGAGCTTGTGCATACTGGGCAGTGCCTCAGCGCAGCAGAACACCGACTCGTCACTGCCCTTGGAGGGCGAGAACTTCACACCCAACTTCAGCAATGTCGATATCCAATCGCTCATTGGCGCCGTGGCGCGCTATACGGGACGCAACTTTGTTGTCGATCCACGCGTCAAAGCGCGCGTTACCGTCATCGCCAATACGCCGGTCGCGAGCGACGAGTTCTACGAGGTGTTTCTCTCGGTGCTGCAAGTGCACGGCTTCGCGGCGGTACCGGCCGGTGAGGTCATCAAAATTGTCCCTGAGGTTGTCGCCAAACAAGGCCCGATTAATAGCTTCGACGACGACGCCAACAACACCAGTGACGATCTCGTTACCCATGTGTTTCGCATCAAACACGTCCCCGCTTCGCAGCTCGTCCCCATTCTGCGCCCCCTGGTGCCACAACAAGGCCATCTCGCCGCCTACACCGCCACCAACTCGCTGATCATCACGGACCGCGCATCGAATATTAATCGCCTGCAAAGCATCATCCAAATCATCGACATCGGTGATAACAGCGATATTGACGTAGTGCCCTTGCGACACGCCTCTGCTGGTGAGATTGTGCGGATTGTCAGCGCCCTCCAACCCCAGGCCGCGCAGCCTGGCGATCCTAGCGGGGTACGCCTCGCCGCCGATGACCGTATCAATGCCGTGCTGGTCAGCGGTGATCAAGAAGCTCGCGCTAGCAGTGTCGAGCTGATTCGTCGCCTCGACACCCCTGTCGAGACCGGCGGTAATACCCAGGTCGTGTATCTGCGCTATGCCGAAGCCCAGCTCATGGCAGACATTCTGCGCGGCGTGAGTGCGGGGCAAGCACAAGTAGGCGTCAGTGGGGCGGATGGTGACGGTGCGAGCATTGCGCCACAGCGCTCCAGCTCGGGGCGCAGCGATGTGGATATCCAGGCCGACGAGCAAACCAATGCCTTGATTATCACCGCGCCCCCCGACGAGATGAAAAACGTGCTCGCCGTCGTGCGCCAGCTCGATATCCGCCGTGCCCAGGTGCTAGTCGAAGCGATCATTGCCGATGTCTCCGAGAGCACCAGCCGTGAGCTGGGGATTAATTTTGGCGCCGTCGATAATAATACCGGCGCCGCAATCTTGAGCAATCTCAATGGCGCCGCGACCTCTTTACTCGGCGCCGTTGCCGATAGCACAAACCTAGGCAGCGGCCTCACGAGCGTTATCGGGGGCACCAGCGGCACCGTAGACTTCGGGGCGCTGCTACGCGCGATTGCCGGCGATAGCAGCAATAACATTCTCTCGACGCCCAGCTTGGTCACAATGGACAACCAAGAAGCGGAATTTATCGTAGGCCGTAACGTGCCCTTTATCACTGGCACGCAAACCAATAGCAGCGGCAATCCCTTTCAAACAATCGAGCGACGCGACGTCGGTATCTCGCTGAAAATCAAACCCCAGATCAACGAAGGCAACACGGTCAAGCTGCAAATCGAGCAAGAGGTCTCCGATATCGAAGTGGTCGCCGAGGCTCAAGACTTGGCCACCAGCAAGCGCTCGGTCAAAACTACTGTCTTAATCGAAGACGGGCAAACCCTGGTCATCAGCGGTCTGACCGAGCAAAAGAAGAAAGACCAGTTTTCCAAAGTCCCTGGACTGAGCGAATTACCCGTTGTCGGGGATTTGTTCACCTACCGCCAAGGCGATAGTGAACGCCGCTCGCTGATGATCTTTATCAAACCGGCCATCCTGCGCGACGCAGCCACCGGCACTGTGTTGAGCAATCGCAAGTACAACTACATTCGCGCACAACAGTTGATGCAAGGCTCGGATTCACGCAGCCTGATCAAGAATAACTTCCCCCTGCTGCCCGAGTTGGTGCTGCGCTATGCACCCGATGCGGACGCTCTGGGGGCCATCACACAGTGAGCGTGTCGTATAGCTTTGCGAGTCGTCACGGCGTGATGATCGTGCGCGACGAGGACGGGCAACAGGTGATGGTGCACCGCGCCAATACCAGCACTGACGCGCTGCTCGAAGCCTGCCGCGTTGGCGGCGTGCCGCAACGTACCGAGGTCGCCAACGAAGAGGACTTCGACGAGCTGCTTGCCCGCCACTATCAGCAAAGCGGCAGCGCCGAAGTCCTCGCCGACATCGGCGAGGATCTCGATCTCAAAGAGCTAGCGGCCTCCGTCGAACCCGAAGACCTCATGGCCTCGCAAGACGAGGCTCCCGCGATTCGTTTGATCAACGCCATGCTCACCGAGGCGGTGCGGCATAATGCCTCGGACGTGCACGTCGAGCCATTCGAGAAATCGCTCAAAGTCCGCTACCGACTCGACGGGGTGATGCGCGAGCTACTGTCACTGCCACAAACCTTGGCGCCGCTGCTCACCTCCCGGATCAAGGTCATGGCCCAGCTCGACATCGCCGAAAAGCGCATTCCACAAGACGGGCGTATCTCGCTACGCGTCGCGGGAAGGCCCGTAGACGTTCGCGTTTCGACCCTGCCTTCGGGGCATGGGGAGCGCGTGGTCATGCGACTGCTGGACAAACAAGCGGGGCGCCTAGACCTCAATCGACTCGGTATGGATGAAGGCGCGCTGGCTTCGCTCAAGCGCATTCTCGCCACACCGCACGGCATTTTGCTGGTCACCGGCCCCACAGGGTCGGGAAAAACGACCTCTTTGTACGCGGCATTAGCGCGGCTGAATAACCAGCGCAGCACCATCCTCACGGTCGAAGATCCGATTGAGTACTTTATCGAAGGCATTGGTCAAACCCAGATCAATAGCAAAGTCGAACTAGATTTCGCGCGGGGCTTGCGCGCGATTTTGCGCCAAGATCCAGATATCGTCATGGTGGGGGAGATTCGCGACTTAGAGACTGCCGAGATCGCCGTACAGGCTTCGCTCACCGGTCATATGGTGCTCTCCACCCTGCACACGAACACGGCAGTGGGCGCTATTACGCGTTTGCGCGATATGGGTATTGAGCCGTTTCTGCTTTCATCGAGCTTAGTGGGCATCGTCGCCCAGCGCCTATTGCGCCAGCTCTGCGGCTGCAAAACGCCCCGCATCACCGATGCGGCCGAGATGCGCTGGTTAGGGCTGGAGCAGCCCGCCACCATCTACCAACCGCAAGCCTGTGAAGCCTGTAACCACACCGGCTATCAAGGGCGCACAGGCATCTACGAAGTCATCGCTATCGACAGCGAAATGCGCCGACTGATCCACGACGGCGCCTCTGAATTAGACCTCGAACGCCTCGCCCGCACCCTGTCTCCAGGCATTCGTGACTCCGGACGGCGCAAAGTGCTCAACGGCGAGACCTCGCTGTCTGAGCTGCTACGCATTGTGCAAGAACACTAATGCCCGCCTATAGCTACCGCGCCATGAGCGCCAACGGCAAGGAACAAAGCGGCCTCATCGAAGCCGACGCCGCACGCCAGGCTCGGCAATTGCTGCGCGACCGAGGGCTGATGCCCATTGAGGTCTCCGAGACCGAACAATCCCCCGATGGCAAAGCGAGTCACTCGGCGCGTACCGCCGAGAACAGCAGCTTTCGCGGGCGCCTCAGCAATGCCGATTTAGCACTGCTCACCCGCCAAATCGCGACCCTTACTGCGGCGTCCACGCCCCTGGCAGAGACGCTCAAGATCGTCAGCGATCAAACCGAAAAACCGCGCCATCGCGCCCTGATGATCGCCGTGCGCTCGCGCGTCCTAGAGGGCTATACCTTCGCCGATGCGCTGGGCGAATACCCGCAGGCCTTCCCGGAGCTGTACCGCGCCACCGTCTCGGCAGGGGAGAACAGCGGCACGCTCGACGGCGTGCTCGAACAGCTCGCCGATTACACCGAAGAGGCGCAGGCGATCCAAACGACCGTCAAAAAAGCCTTGCTCTATCCCTCGATTATTGCCTTTGTGGCCTTCGCCATCGTGCTCTTTCTGATGATCTACGTCGTGCCCAATGTCGTAGATGTCTTTGCTCAGCAGCAGCGCGAGCTGCCCCAGCCGACCCAAATCCTGCTCGCCGTCTCCAGCTTCACCGCCAACTACTGGTGGATGGTCGCCATCGCTGTAGGCATTGCCGTGTTCGTCTCGCGCCGATTACTGCGCGTCGATGCTATCCGCATGCGCTGGGACCGCTTTATCTTGCGCTTGCCACTGGTCGGGCGACTCGCACGCGCCAGCAATGCCGCCAGCTTTGCCCGCACCCTGGCGATTCTCACCAGCTCCGGCGTGCCGCTGCTCAACGCCATGGCCGTGACCTCGCAAGTGGTGATCAACCGCCCCATGCGCGCCGCCGTCGCCCATTGCGCCGAACGCGTGCGCGAAGGAGGCGGCCTGTCTGCCGCTCTTCAAAAAACGGGGCTTTTCCCCCCCATGCTGTTGCACATGATCGCCTCAGGAGAGGCCAGCGGCGCCCTCGCTGACATGCTCGAACGTGGCTCGCGCACCCAAGAGCGCGAACTCAATAGTCTGGTTTCTACGCTCTTGGTGATTCTAGAGCCGGCCATTATTGTGGTAATGGCCGTGATCGTGATGGCTATTGTGATCGCGATGATGCTGCCGATGTTGCGGATGAATGAGCTGGTGTAAGGAGATCTATTCGCCTTCGAGCAAAGCTTGTACGGACTCGGTTTTATGGAGCTTGAGTAGCCACTGCGACAACTCTTCAAAGCTCGCCTCATCAACGCGCCCCTGGCTAAAGCGATTGAGTGGTCCGAAGCGCTCTTCCAGCAAAGTGATGCAGAGTTGGGCTTGAACACGACGGGCGCTCTCCATCGCTTGCATCGCACCTTCTTCGATCCCTTTTTCGATCCCCTGCTCGATTCCTTTCTCGATTCCTTCTTCCAACCCTTTTTCCAAGCCTTCAGCACGGCCTTCCTGCATCGCGGTCCGCCGCATTTGTTCACCGAGTTTTGCCAACATGCTCGTGCGCTCCCATAAATCGTATCTATCGTCAATCTTATGATCTGTCGGCAAAGCCGGCAAGAGTTTCATATTGGTCGCTATCCAAT
>CAKZUS010000162.1 GCA_937921805.1 uncultured Granulosicoccaceae bacterium | reverse complement strand
GGAGCGAAAGTCGGGCTGCGCACCTCGACCCAAGATAATGGAGAGGGTTCATTTAGTAACGACGCGGCGCTTGCTGTCATGAATCTCCAACACCACATGCCACATCAATGGGACGTCGCCTTAGAGGCGCGCGTGCTGAGTGCTGAGGACCTAGGCAGCGAGACCGCCATAGTAGCGTCGGCGTATCGGCATGTGGGGCAGCATGTCAAAGTGGGATTGGGCTACAACTTTGGCCGGTTTTCTGATGACTTGAGCGATGTGAGCTACAACGATGAAGGGGTGTTTCTCAACATTGTTGGGAAGTTTTAACTTCCTTGATGAGATGATTCGAAGCGGAAACACCGTTCCGCTTTGCTGAGCACAATCACCACTTGACACTGTAAAAAAGGAAATCGGCTGCCTTTTTGTTCAGTTTTTATCTAGCTTAATAAAAAATCAAATCGAGTATAATTGCTGTTTTCACAGAATGTAGGTTCATTTTTGCAAGATGCTGCGGCGTCTACGCAAGGGAATTTTCTGTGACTTTTTAGCCCTCAAGGAGACTCGATTTGAAATATTTCACACCGTTACTACTCACTGCCCTCATCGCTGGGTGCGGCAGCAATGGAAGCTCGGTAAGCGGTACGGATAGCCAAACATCCTCACCCTCCTCGACTCCGACCCCGACACCTGATCGTACCCAGAACATTCGGACACGGAAGAAAGTTTTATTCTTACCGTAACAAGAGGGTGTTCAGATGAGCAAGAAATCGACTCAAAAATCCGCTAAGCCTCGCCGTCCAGAGGGGTTCAAACAAGAAGCCCTGGAGCTGGCCAAACAGCTTGGTGTGAGCAAAGCCGCCAAAGAACTCGGCGTATATGATTCGCAAATTTATCAGTGGCGTAAGGCCGCTGAGATGCAAGCAAACTGTTCGCAACGCGAGGACGAACTGATTGCAGAGAATGCGCGCTTAAAGAAGGAGTTGGCGCTGCACAAAGAGGAGCTAGCCATCGCAAAAAAAGCAGAGGTGGGGGCGGCCTTCCGCTACTTCGCGAGGAGCCTAGCGTGAAGTACACCTTTATCCAAGAGCATGAACAGGTTCACAACGTGCAGTTGATGGCGCGCTATCTGGGTGTGTCGCGCTCAGGGTACTACGCGTGGCGCTCGCGTCAACGCTGCGAAAGGGCACGCCACCAAGAACAACGCGATGCCCTGGTGCGAGATATATTCGAGCAGAAAAAGCAGCGCTATGGTGCACCGCGCATCAGTGTAGAACTGCGCCGCTTAGGGAAGCCTTGCAACGTTAAGACCGTTGCTCAAAGTCTGCAGCGTCAGGGCTTGCGAGCCAAGGCCGCGCGTAAATATATTGCCACCACCTACTCCAAACACAGCTTGCCTACGTACGAGAATATCCTGCAACAGGATTTTCACGCCACAAAGATGAACCAGAAGTGGGTGGCTGATATCACGTACTGCCCCACCGAGGAGGGCTGGGTGTATCTGGCGACAGTCATGGATCTGTATTCACGAAAAATTGTGGGCTGGGCTATGGCAGGGCATATGCGTTCGCAGCTTGTGTGTGAGGCGCTGCAAAACGCCTTGGCTTCTCGTGGCTACCCACGGGGAGTCATTGTGCACTCGGATCGAGGCAGCCAGTATTGCTCGCACGATTACAGGGCAATGATTGAACAATACCAGCTCGTTGGCAGCATGAGCGCAACGGGGTGTTGCTACGACAACGCAGCGATGGAGAGCTTCTTCCACAGCTTGAAGGTCGAGCTTCTACACGGGCTGAAAATCAAGACCCGTCAGGCACTCAAGCATGAGGTGTTTGTTTATATTGAAACCGAGTACAACCGACAGCGCCTGCATAGTGCCTGTGGATATCAAAGTCCTGATGACTTTGAGCAATTAGCAGCATAGTTTTGTGTCCGAATGTCGCGGGTAGGATCAGTAGCCTTGAACTAAGCAGTGATGGACACAAGTATGTGTCGTTAGAGTTTGTTGAAATCGATGGAAAGACGCACAGCGGAGACATCTCAGAGCTCTCTCTCAATCTGAATGATTTCTTAGTTTTCAACGACAAAGCCATTGAAGTTATTAAAAGAGCTGTCACCGAAGCTGAAGCACTAGAAGAGTAAGATACTGCGCGCTCGCCTGCCCGCTGCAGGCGAGCATCATCGTTATTGTTGCTTCAGGGCACTATGCGCTAGCCGCTATCACACAGTGCAGTAACACTTTTGAGCAGTGCACGCGCTTTGTTTGAATCGCCGAACAACGGGCACGCTACGGACAGCGACTATAAACATGGATATTTTTCTCAGCAGCTTGAACTGGCGGCGTTGCGCTCGCCACATCGGCTTCACGGTGCTCTACGCCCTGGCGAGCACAGGGGTTTATGCCCAAAGCATTGCTTTTTCTGGCACAAAACAAACCGGAGATATTGATATTGGCAATGACGGCGTGATCGACGGCTCATGGTCCATGTCAGGTTCTGCGGTGTACGATTTCTCTCCCCAAGGCAGCGGGATTGTCTTCTTATACCGCCAAAGCTCTGGCGTGGTTTATGACGTAAATGCTGACTTTGATGCCCAGTTTAACGTGCCTGGCGTGACCTACCAGCTTCAAACTACCGGAAATACCGGCGCGCAATCGCTGAACTGGTACATGAATTTCAGAAATTACGCTATTTCTTGGGATGAAGTGTCTGGCCAATCCACCGTTCTAGACCCTGATAACGAGCTAACTGCTATTACTCACGGCTCCGACTCGGTTACATTCACGCAACCAACTGTTCAGCCTGCTCTCAATCTCGATTGGTCGGTGACACTGCCAGAGGGCAATAACAGCTTTCTCTTCTCTGCAAACAACGGCGCGACTATAGAGAGCATCACCTTCACCGCCATCTCTCGCGGCGACATGCGCGTAGGCAAAACCGTCTCCGCCAGCAGCCTGCCCGAGGGCGCCTCGGGTAGCTATACCCTCAACGCCGCCAATGTCGGCACCGGCACTATGTCTACGGTGCTGGGCTTTAGCCTCGTCGATCAACTGCCCAGCGGCGTGAGCTACACCTCGCACTCTATCACCGGCACCGGCACGAGCACTGGCGGATCGTACGACACCAACACCGGTAAATGGAGCGTCGGGGATCTGCAGCTCGGCGAAGCCGCCACCTTGGTCATCCACTTCACCGTCGATGCCGGGCAGCGGGGCAATATGATCACCAGCACCATTACGGATATTCATAACGTCCACACCGACCCCAATGATAACCACGACGCGCTGAGCGCCTCGTTCGATGTGCCGATGCTGGTGGGGGCGATGGACAATACGCTGAGCTTTGGCACCCCCACTGCCCTGCCCAATGGCCACTACAGTGTCCCGCTCACCATCGTGACCCAGAACACCGGCCAGACGGATCTCGATGCGCTGCAGCTCGGGGGCGATTTCGCTACGCAGCTTGGCGCGCGCTTTGTCTCGCTGCAAGGCGCCCCGCTGAGCACGATCACCGATGCCAGCGGCACGACCACGGCTTTGGCCCCGAGCGCGGCGGGTACTGCCTTTGATGGGCGTGATTACCCGCATTTATTCGCCGGTAGCGATGGCCTCTTGGGCATCGACGACCGTATCACGACGACGATGACCTTGATCATCGACCCCAACGCCAGCGGGGGCAATAGCCTGAGCCTCGACAGCGCCGCCGCCGATCCGGTGGATCGCGCAGTCACCGACAGCGCGGTGATCGCTCTACCCAGCGCCCCGGCCGTAGCCCCGGCTCTGACGGTGCTGCAGTCAGCCAGCACGGCGGGCCTATCATCGCCACCCAAGGCGGGCGAGAGCGTGGAGTTCACCTTCACGGTCACCAACACGGGCGATACGAATCTCGATACCTTGAGCTGGGACTCGCAGCTCACCGATGACGCGGGCAATGCGCTGAGCTTCACCAGTGCGCCTACGTTGGTGACAGAGTCCGATGCCGGCTCCGATGCGGTCTTGGGCGTCGGGGAGAGCTGGACGTATCGCGCGAGCTACACGCTGAGCCAGTCCGTGCTCGACAGTGGTGGCCTCACGAGCGCCGCCACGCTGAGTGCGCTCACTCCGGCGGGGACCACCGTGGCGCAAGATGCGGACGATAATGATCCGAGCAACGGCCCTGCTAGCGCGCTCCAGTTGGCGGGCTTTCGTCAGCCGGCGCTGCACATTGAGAGCGTGGCGGGAGCGCCGGTGGCGGTCTTTCCACAGATCTACGATATTCCCTACACCGTGTCGATCGAGAACACCGGCAATATTGCGCTCACGCAGCTGCTCGCCCAGGCGGATCTGCGCAGCGGCTTCTCGCCGGCGCTGATCTGGAGCGAGGCGGCCGCCCTGGCCGCGGGCGCCGCGGGCGGGGCGGATCTCGCAACGCGCGAGGATATGACCGACACTATCGATGTCGATGAGTCGTTCTTCGCAAGCGGCTTTAGCAGCGGCGGGATCGAACATCAGTTCAATGGCGAGCACAGCGGACGGCTGCAGCTCTTGGCGCCGGGTACGACTCTAGCGGTCGGCGCGCAGGGGCAGATTCACTTTACGGTGCGCGTCTATGTGGGCGAGGGCATCCCGGCACAGGGCCTTGAGGTGTTGATCACGGCAGCGCAGCTCAACGGCACACCCGTGACAAACCGCATCGCCAGTCCTTTGGTCGATACCGACGAAGACGGCAGCAGCGATACGGGCGAGTCGGACACGGCCGATCGCGATGGCGATGGCATCGTCGATAGCGAGGACTATGACCCGCAGGGGTATTTCTACTGCGAGGACGATGGGCGGATTTTGCCCGGCGGGCGCATTAGCGTCTCGGGGCCGCTGGGCAGCAATGACCAGGTAGGCACGCGCGCGGGAATCCGTATCGTCAAAGACGGCACTTCGGGGGAGTATCAGTGGTTCTCCGTCGGCGTCGCGGGGCGCTTTACGATGACGCTAAGTTATCCCAGTCTCGGTACGCCCTCAATCAAGACACCGGTCTCACCGGCAATGGACCTCACTCGCGCGGTGGATGTCTACACCGGCGCCTCTAATACGGGAGCGGGCAGCAATATCGCGGTCGGCGCCACCCAGATCGGGCAGACCCCCTTTCTCGCTCAGCCTTGGAACACGGCCTTCTCGTTGTTGTTTGATATCGAGGCGGGCGATCCGTTGATCTTGGGCAATAACATCCCTATGACCAACTGCCTGCAACCCGGCACGCTCAGCGCGACGATGAGCGCCAATCAGAGCACGGCGCATATCGGTAGTCGCATTGAGATGACGGTGGATCTTGCGCTGGGAGCGGGTGCAAATCTCGACGGCGCGGCTCTGGTGACGCTGTTGCCTGCGGGCATGCGCTACCTACCCGGCTCGGCCACAATCGAAGGCGTGGCGGTAGAGCCCACGATAGCGGGCAATCGTCTTATCTGGAGCGGGCAGTCAATCGTAGCGCAAGGGAGCTTGCAGCTGCGCTTTGCCGTGGGGGTCACGCCACAGGCGCCGCTCAACGCCCTCACGGCCAGTAGCTGGGTGATCAACCATCTCGGCGCTGAGGTATCGAACCGCGCCACGCTTACAGTCCAAAGGCTGGCGGAGGCGGTGTTCGACTGTACGGATCTCATTGGCAAGGTCTTTCACGATGCGAATGAGAATGCCCGCCACGATGCGGGGGAAGTGGCGATGGCTGGGGCGAGAGTGCTCAGCGCGAGCGGACGGATCATCAGCACCGATGCCCAGGGGCGCTTTCATGTTCCCTGCGGCGTATTGCCACAAGATAGTGGAGCGAATTTTATTCTCAAGCTCGACCCCACGAGCCTGCCTGCGGGCTGGTTTAGTGTGAGCGAGAACCCGCGTGTGGTGCGGGTCAGTGCGGGTAAGCTGTCGAAGCTGAACTTCGGTGTCAGCCATCCGCGCTGCGAGGGCTTTGTTGGCGTGGAGTTGTGCCTTGATCCGCAGAGGGTCTTCAGCGATGCCGCGGCAGCCAACACCCCCAACACGCCTTGGGCGCCGTCGTTTACTCGCGCGCTAGAGCAGCTTGTTGCACAGCTCGCCGAGGCGCCTCAGCCGGTGCTGATTACTCTGTTGCACGATGGCGCGCCGGCCCCGATGTCGGCCCCGATGTCGACACACTTGCAGGCGATCAAAGACTACTTGAACGATCAATGGAGCCAGCCTTCGCGCTCGCTCGCTGAACAGCCCTTGCCTTCCTTGTCGATTGCGACACGGGGGATGCGGCGAATCCAAAGGAATGGACAATGACAACAACAACTCCCCCACTACGTGCGTCCAAAACACTCATTGCTATCGCTGTTGCAGCCTTCACCCAATGGGGGGTGGTGCAATCGGCATTGGCTCAGGATGAACAAGCGCACAGCATCGAGAAAGATGGCTTCTCGATTATTATGCGCGATACCAGTGCGCTTGCGGAGCAGGATGCGGTACTAGAAGAGAACCTTGATCTTTCGGCTCCAGAAGAGGGTTTTTTCTATGTCGGTATTGCTGATCTACTGATCGGAAAAACGCTGCAAGGTGAGGAGGAAGGCACCTGGGTAGAGGGCCGCTTGGCTTTCTATGTCAAGGGGCGACTAGACAATGGAGCGGTACTGACAACAGCGGCAGATTTGCAGGGCGAGGAGCTGGAGGAATTCTTCCAAAATCTCGACAAAAACACAGTGCGCGGCCTGTTAAGTCGACTGCAAGAAGAAAGTGCCCAGGGCACATTTACCTCGCTCAATCCTGATGAGTATTATCCGGAGTACGGTGATGACTCTAAGGCGATCAATGGCGCTCCCAGCAGTGGTCGCCTCTATGTGCGTATGGAAAAAGACGACAAGCATCTGCTGTGGGGCAATTATCGCGCGAAGACAGGCGGGAGCGAATTTCTGCGTAACAACCGCCTCCTCTACGGCGCTCAAGGCGTGTACCAGTCCGCCGAAAAAACCACTGCT
>CAKZUS010000161.1 GCA_937921805.1 uncultured Granulosicoccaceae bacterium | reverse complement strand
TCGTTTGCACTATCGCACCGACTTTCGGCACCAGACCACAGGCGACCAAGAACAACGCGCCGATGGTCACCACATTGCGGCTCATCACACCGGTCATCGCAACCAGGCCGACGTTCTGACTAAACGATGTATTGGGCAGACCGCCGAAAATTCCCGCCAGTGCAGTGCCCGCGCCATCAGCGTAGGTCGCGCCAGTGATTTCACTATCTGTCGCTTCGCGACCAGCGCCGCCTTTACAGATACCTGATACATCGCCGATGGTCTCAATCGCTGAAACCATGCCCATAAAGCTAAAGCCAATAACGGCCGCCCAACTAAACTCAAAGCCAAAGTGGAAAGGATCGGGCGCCATAAACCAACCGGCTTTACCGACGGCGCCGAAACTGACCTCTCCCATAAGCAAGGCCACAACATAGCCGGCGATCAAGCCCAGCAGCACAGCGGCCGAAGATAAAAACCCACGCGAGTAGAACTTAATCAGCATCGTGACAACAATGACGGTTCCGGCCATAAACCAGTTTTTCAACCCGCCAAAATCGGCAGCGGCCATCTGAAAGTCAGCCGCTCCCCCTGCAGCGTATTTCACCCCTACAGGCATCAGCGACAAGCCAATCATCAGCACAATCAAGCCCGTGACAAGCGGCGGGAACCAGTGCCGGACGCGGCTCACTACACCGCCGAACATAAAGTGCACAATCCCACCCACGACAACGCCACCACACAGCGCCGCCATCGCATCAACGCCTCCACCGGCGACCAGCGGAATCATAATAGGGATAAAGGCGAAGCTCGTGCCCTGCATAATCGGCAAACGCGCGCCAACAGGCCCCATACCGATAGTTTGGATCAGCGTGGCGATACCGGCAAACAGCATGGACATTTGGATCATGTACAGCATGTCAACCATGCCATCGGAGCCAAATCCAAAACCGGCCGCCCCAGCGATGATAATCGCGGGAGTCACATTACTGGCGAACATCGCCATGACGTGTTGCAGGCCCAGCGGCACCGCTAGCGCTAGCGGAGGCGTTGCATTAGGATCTTTATAAGACATTGCATTCTCACAGTGGTATTTAGTGGTATTTATAGTGTTTGGTAATTTGTACAGCAATTACTGCACATTAAAATACAAAACTTCCCCCCCCTACCGCAAGCCTTTTCCAAAAATATGAATCGCCACAACCTCGAAAGCATCGTTGAGCACATCTTCTGCGGGATACTGATGCGCGCCATCCCCCCCGGTGCGCATTTGCGCGAATCCAGACTCGCTGAAGCTTTTGGCGTCAGTCGCAGCATTATCCGCCGCGCTCTACAGCGCTTGCACCATGAGGGTATCGTGGACATCCGCCCCAACAAGGGCGCCAGTGTCGTGCAGCTCGGACGCGCTGAAGCCCGCGCCATTTGCGAGGCCAGAGGCGTGCTCGAGGTCGCCCTCGTGCGCCTCGCCGCCCAGCACTGCGACGAATCAGACGCGCAGGCGCTGCGCACTATCGCAACCCGTGAAGCACAGTACTTCGAGAACAACGACCGAGGGCACGGCTTATTGCTGTCAGCGCAATTTCACGAAAAAATCGCCCATATGTCAGGCAACGATGTGCTGCATGGCTATGCAAAAAACCTGCTTTCTCGCTCGGCACTGGTCGTGGCGCAATACGAGCGCCGCGAGCCAGAGCACTGCACCCACTCAGAGCACCATGCGCTCATTGATGCGATCGCCGCCCACGACGCCGATACGGCCTGTACGCTCATGCGCCAACACTTAGAGAGCATCGAATCTAAGTTAGATTTGCGAGAAGCCGAGAGTGAGATCGACTGGGACGCGCTGCTTGAGCACCTCAATACGACGGCGCCATCTCCTCTCAAGCTGGCTTAATTGCCCTCGGGGCGCGCCGCCAAAATATCCACTAAAGCCGGCACGGGTTCGGCGGCATGCCCGGCCTCCACGGCCGCGTCGAGCATCGCTCCCAGTGCTTGCGCCATCGCGCCCTGCATTGCGCCACCCACTGCCGTCTCATTCACAGCAAGATCATCGCGATCAGACTGGTCTATAGACTGATTTATAGACTGATTTATAGACTGGTGTATCGATTCGCTCATAGAGCGATAATACCGAATGTCTTTCTGACAATTGGCCAGGCTGAACAAAAAGTGCGACGGGTCTTGGTGCAACATCTGTGGGGCAAAACGCTGCAATATCGCGCCGGCGCCGCCGCCTTGTGCCAGCACCTCGTGCAGTACCTGCATGTCGATGCCACCACGCTGCGCGCAGGCTACCGCTTCGGCCAAGACGCCAGAGAAGCCCACTGAGACAAAATTGTGCAACAGCTTCAGGCTATGCCCCGCTCCAATGCCACCGGCAAAGCAAATGTTCTCAGAGAACGCCTCTAGAATCGGGCGCATCTCCTCAAACACGGCCTTTTCGCCGCCCACAATCAGGTTTAATCGCCCCTCGGCGGCCTCTTTGGGCGTGCGGGTCATGGGAGCATCGAGAAACCGCCCTTGCGCCGCCTCTACTTGCTGCGCAAGCTCGCGGGTGTGATCAGGGATGGAGGTGGAACAATCAATAACCGTACAGCCAGGACGAAGACCTGACAGCACTCCATCGGGGCGAGTCAGCACATCAGCGACCTCGGAGCTACCCGTCACGCAAACTATCACCACATCGCTCTGCGCCGCCAACGCCTGTCCTGTCGAGAAACAGCGTGCACCGCGCGCTACCAGCGACTCGGTGGGCCGATTGCCTGCATGCTCCAAGAAGCCCAACGTCCAGCCCTGTGCAGTGCTGTGACGCTGGAGACTCGTCGCGATACCGTGGCCCATCAAGCCCACACCAATGATGCCAATGCGTGTCGTCATATCCAGAATTACCGAACCTATTCACCGCGTATCTTGCACCAACAGAGCCTTGGCCGTACACTTTGCAAGCGTATGCAAAACGCATTGACAGACCTTGAGAACCTCCTGAGAACACCCTGAGATTAATCCATGAAAGGCAGCCGTCCAGAGCAAGCGGTACTCAGTCGCGACACCGACCACTCCCAAACTGCCGCCACGCGCG
>CAKZUS010000160.1 GCA_937921805.1 uncultured Granulosicoccaceae bacterium | reverse complement strand
GGCAGCGGTATACATCGAATCAGGCATAGCTTTCATTGTCTGGGGAAATACCTCTAATATTGTATGTTTGCCCGCCGCTTTCTACCAGTTCCGGAGGCGGGTCGTAACAGTAGTTCCATGCAAAATATCAGCATTCGCGGTGCGCGCACCCACAATCTCAAAAATGTCGATCTGACGCTGCCAAGAGATCAACTGATTGTCGTCACTGGCTTATCAGGCTCTGGCAAAAGCTCGCTCGCCTTCGATACTATCTATGCTGAAGGGCAGCGTCGCTACGTCGAATCGCTGTCAGCCTACGCGAGACAGTTCCTCTCTGTCATGGACAAGCCCGATGTCGATACGATAGACGGCCTCTCCCCCGCTATCGCTATCGAGCAAAAGTCGACTTCGCACAACCCGCGCTCAACCGTGGGCACTGTCACGGAGATTCACGACTATCTGCGCTTGCTGTTTGCTCGCATCGGCGTCCCGCACTGCCCAGAACACACCACGCCCTTGCGCGCGCAGACGGTCTCTCAGATCGTCGATGCCATCATCGCACTCGACCCCACCCAGCGCTGGATGCTACTGGCCCCAGTCAGCCAACATACCCGGCGCTCTGCTCGCTGGATTGATGGCTTATCGCTGCAAGGGTATTTGCGGATACGGGTCGATGGTGAGGTGTTCGAGATTGCCGATGCGCCCGATCTTAGCGAGCGACCCCAGGCACAAGTCGAAGTTGTGATTGATCGCTTTCGCATCAAGCCCGATAGCGCGCAACGCCTCGCCGAGTCGGTCGAAGCGGCGCTTGCACTATCAGAAGGCTGGGTCCAAATTGCCAGCATGGAAGGAGACTATAGCCAGCATTTCTCTGCCAACTTCTCCTGCCCACAATGCGGTTTCAACGCGCCCAAGCTCGAGCCTCGCATGTTCTCGTTCAATAGCCCGCAAGGCGCGTGCGAGTCGTGCAATGGCATTGGCAAAGTGCAGTTTATTGATCCCCAGCGCGTGATTGTCGGCGAGGACTTGACTCTGGCCGAAGGGGCGATTCGTGGCTGGGATCGCCGCAATGGATACTACTTTCAGATCGTCCAAGCTTTAGCGACCCACTACGGCATTGACCTGGAAGTTCCGTGGAAAATGCTGCCAGAATTCTTCCAAGACAAGCTCCTCAACGGCACGGGCGACGAAGAAGTCAAGCACCGGTTTGTCTCAGATCGCGGCAGCATACGCACCAGCGAAAAGCCTTTTGAAGGGGTCATTCCCAATCTGCAACGTCGATTCGAAGAAACGCAGTCGGCGGCCATTCGCGAGGAGCTGACCAAGCTCATGGTCGAACGCCCCTGCCCCGAATGTGAGGGCACGCGCCTGAGCAAAGTCTCGCGGCATGTTCGCATCGACCACTGCAACCTACCGGCACTATGTGCTATGGCGATTAGCGACTGCCGAGACGCCCTTTTGGGCCTAACGCTCAACGCCAGCGAGCAAGCCATTGCGGACAAAGTGCTCACTGAGCTGCAACAGCGCCTGAGCTTTTTGATCAATGTCGGGCTGGACTACCTGAGCCTTGGGCGCTCAGCCGACACTCTCTCGGGCGGTGAGGCTCAGAGAATTCGCCTCGCATCGCAGATAGGCAGTGGACTATCAGGAGTGATGTATGTCTTAGATGAGCCGTCGATTGGTTTGCATCAGCGCGATAATGGGCGCTTGCTAGAGACGCTTAAGCGTCTGCGCGACCTGGGCAATACGGTCATTGTGGTCGAGCACGACGAAGAGGCTATCCGCGAGGCGGATTTTGTCGTGGACATGGGACCGCAAGCGGGCATCCACGGCGGTCACGTGGTCGTGGCGGGTAAGATCCAAGACGTGATCGACTGCCCCGAGTCGCTCACAGGCCAATACCTGAGCGGCACCCGAAAGATTAGCCCAACCCATGCCGAGCGAAAAGCAAGTGGTCACATCACGATTCGTGGTGCGCGCGGGAACAATCTACAAAATGTGGACGTGGAGATTCCGCTGGGCCTGATGACCTGCGTCACAGGGGTGTCGGGCTCGGGCAAGAGCACTCTCATCAACGCTACGCTCGCACGGGCAGCAGGGCGCAAGCTCTACCGCTCCAGTGCCGAACCGGCGCCCCACGATGCGATAGAAGGGCTAGAGCAAATCGAGGCCCTGATTCGTATCGACCAAAGCCCTATCGGCCGGACCCCTCGCTCCAATCCTGCTACCTACACGGGGCTTTTCAGCCCCATTCGCGATCTGTTTGCTGCGACAAAAGAATCACGCTCGCGAGGATACGCCCCTGGACGATTCAGTTTTAACGTCAAAGGAGGCCGCTGTGAGGCCTGTCAGGGCGATGGACTGATCCGGGTAGAGATGCACTTCCTCCCCGACGTTTACGTGCCTTGTGAGGTCTGTGAGGGACGGCGGTACAATCGCGAGACGCTCGATATTCGCTATCGTGGTCTCAATATCGATGAAGTGCTGACCATGACCATCGAAGACGCATGTGAGTTCTTCAGCGCGGTGCCACTGGTGCACAAAAAACTGCAAACTTTAGCCGATGTAGGACTTGGTTATATCCGGCTCGGCCAGAGCGCAACAACGCTCTCTGGCGGCGAGGCGCAGCG
>CAKZUS010000159.1 GCA_937921805.1 uncultured Granulosicoccaceae bacterium | reverse complement strand
CGCACACGCTGCAAGTGCTCTGTGCGTTGTTGGTGTTCGAGTTCGGAAAGAGACGTTTTCAGCTCAATGAGACTGCGGGCCACCCCAGGATCATCGCTCCATATGACAGACTGCGCGAGCAATACTGTCGCGGGAAGCCGTTTGGATAGCATCGCGATATCGGCCCGGTCTTCTTTGGAAAAGCGAAAGACTTTCCCTTCTTCTCCCATGCAGATTTGATAGTACTTCCCCGACAGCACATCGCCGCAGCGCTCGACGCGAATCGCGTAGCCGAGCAAGTCCCCTAGCACGTCATCTTTCTGTCCTTCCCAGTCGGGCAAACCGGCGTAAGCCAAGCGCAAATCTGTTAGCGCACCGTTCATGCGTAGCTCTAGGGCCTGCATGTGCTTGGGCACTAGCGTCTCGGTTGCGTCGAGCATCAGGGCGAGGGTTTCGAGCATCCGCCAGGCCGATCCCAAAACACACGCGCCCAATATTGCGCCAATGCGAGGTCTTGGCATAGAGATAGAGCCAGGCACCAATTAAAATCGCCCAAGGAGAGAGACCCAGCACCGGCAAGGTCAGAAACTGCACCGCCAGCGCAGAGCCTAACTCGGCCCCCACTGCCACCAGCGCGGCGGACAAGTGCACGATGGTGCCACTGCCGACCAAACCCGCCGCCATCAGCATCACCGCTGTCGCCCCCTGCATCGCAAACCCCAGTACTGCGCCGCGCAGCATCAACGCGATTTTTGAGCTTTTATCGCTAAGCGACTCTTTGATCTGTGCGCTCCACAATCGCTCGATACCAATACGCAGAAAACGCACGGCAAACAGCAGTAGCATCGCGCCACTGAGTAAATTAACCAGTAGGGTCCAAACCAGCATAAAAAGCTCTCACATGACAGCAGTGACACGACCTTCGCCTAAGGGGCGTAACCCGTCTCGACAACACAGAGAATGACAGACACGACCGTAGCACGTTAAGACCAGAGTCACGGTCTCCACCAGTATGGCGCTCTCGGGTTGGCGCGACTGCCAGTCCCCCACTAAGCCCGCCCCTCGGGGCATGTGGCAGAGATAACCTCCACAGCACGAGCGCTTACCGTCTACAGTGGATGCAGTTTTTACACCACCACTGGATAGCGCATGCGCCCTCTCGATCTCGGACTTGCTGTCGCCGTTATGGCGGTATGGGGCAGTAATTTTAGCGTTATCGCCATTGGCCTCGAACACTGGCCGCCGCTGCTGTTCTCGGCGCTGCGCTTTGCTTTGGCGTTTGCGCTGCTGGCGTTGTGGATTCGGCCGCCAGCGCAGTGGAAAGCCACGATTTTGTATGGCCTGTGCATTGGTGCGGGGCAGTTTGGTCTCTTGTTTTTAGCCATCGACGGTTGGATTTCGCCGGGTTTAGCCTCGCTGCTGGTGCAGACGCAGGTTTTTTTCACCATCGTTTTAGTCAGCGTACTCAACGCCGAAGCGGTGCCGTGGCGCCGTCTCTGGGGGCTGTGGTTGGCGGCAGCGGGCGTAGTGCTGATTGCTCTGAATCGCGGCGGAGATGCCAGCACGCTCGGCCTGGTGCTGGTGCTGCTCGCGGGTTTGAGCTGGGCGGCGGGCAATCTGGTGGGGCGGCGCGTGCAGGGGTCTATGCTGAGCCTCATCGTCTGGAGTAGTGCCGCGTCAGTCCCGCCGCTGTTGGCGCTGTCTCTACTGTTCGAGAATCCTGGCACGGAGCTGTTCTACAGCGCGCCCTTGTCTGCCTGGGCCTCTCTGGGGTGGCAAGCAGTGGGCAATACCCTGTTTGGCTACTCGATTTGGGCGTGGCTGCAAGGGCGGTACCGCGCTGAGGTCATTACGCCACTGGCCTTGCTTGTACCTGTATTTGGGTTACTGACAGCAGCACTGTGGCTGGGCGAAGCTATGCCCTTGTGGAAACTCACCGCCAGCGGGCTGGTCTTGGCGGGACTGGGGATCAATATGCTACTGACCCGCCAGTCAACAGCAAAAACAGCAACGACAACAACAACGACAGCTAGCAAGACACCATCATAGCGGGAGCGGGCTATTCGTCTGCCGCGCGCCACTCGCGCCAGCGCAACACCGCATTGCCCGCTAGATCCGTACCGGGCAGCAGTCGCTGGGGCGTGGCTTCGCGTTGGAAATGCTCCACAATCGCCGAGCGCTGCCCGCAAGCCTGTTCGGCGGCTGCAATACCAGTGAGGGTACCGCGCGCGGTGCCAAGACCGTTCTGCACGCAGCCGCTGAACACATTGTTGTCGACCTCAGTAGCGACAGCCACCGCGTTGCGACTCAGGCACAAATGCCCCCCCCAGTGATACTCCATGCTCAAACCTGCCAGAGACGGGAAGCGCTGCTCGAATTTGGCTTGCTGCACTCGGGAGGCCCGGTGCAGCTCCGTGTCGCTGGGTTGCATCGAGGCTTGTAGCCGCGCGCAGGTGCGCACCACGATACGCGCACCCTGTGGGGTATCAATACGCCGTAGTGTGGTGCCCATTGGGTCGGCAGGTGTCAGTCCCCAGCGGGTTTCACCGCCAAGTTTTGCCTGGGCTGCGGCGTCGAGCGCAGGAGTCATGGCAGCGTACAAAAACAACTGTAACAAGCGCCCGCTTGCGATACCAAAGCTCTCCAAATGCCCGTTCACAGTGAGCACAATTTTTTCGCAGCACACGCTCCCGGCCTGCGTTTGTACGCGCCAGCTCTCGCCAATACGCTGAAATTGTAACGCTGCTGAGCGTTCAAAAATCAACACTCCCTCGCGCTCTAGCCCCGCCGCAAGGCCCCGTATATACCCTGCGGGCTGCAGCATCACCGTGCCGGGGGTATAGAGGCCAGAGTAGTAGTGACGACTGCCAGTGAGTGCGTGCATCTGATGCGCATCTAACAGTTCGCTGCTCTCACCTAAGCGCTGCAGATGTTGCTGATAGCTCACGTTGTGCGCATGCGCGCGCGCGCCAGCCGCGCCATTGACCTTGCCGGCAGGATCAAAAAAATCGGGATCTATACCATAGTCCGCCACGCTCTGGCGCGCAAAATCAATCGCTTGGCGGTTCAAGTTAATCAAGGCGCGCTCATCACCCGCGCCGGCATAGGCGGACGAGGCCAGCTCGTGCGGCAGGTCGATCATAAAGCCCGAGTTGCGCCCCGCGGCCCCCTCGGCCACGGTCGCTGCATCGAGCACAATCAGGCGCGCTGCAGGGTCAAGCTGTCGAATGCGCCGCGCTGCAGACAGCCCCGCAAAGCCCGCGCCGATAATACACACATCGGCCCGCTGCGCACCGCTCAGAGACGCACGAGCCGGCACCGCAGGCAAGAGGGCGTTCCATGCCGCCGGCCCCTGAAACTGCGGCGTGCGGCGCGCGCTATAGACCGACGAGCGTGG